>CAYVEU010000181.1:0-4230 GCA_964450015.1 uncultured Christensenella sp.
TAGGCGTAGTGGCGCTTATCGACCCTGTGCTATAAGAATAAACAATTTCATAAGTATTCACTCGCCATTCCGCGGTTATTTTACAGTTGCCGCTAATTCCGTAAAGTACCCATTTCGAAACGCCGCTACTGTTGGGGGCTTGACTTTGTTCCAACGCTATTTTTTGATTTTCAAGATCACCCGAGGTGTAAGTTGCATAAATTTGCGAAAGAGTGTGACCATCTCTTTTTGCGGTTACGGTAAACGTAACGTCGGAATATTTATCCGAATATGAAGAAATCGATATATCAATGGTCGAATCTTCTTTTGTTGCCGATACCTCCACCCAAACGACGTCAAAGTAAAGTATCGTTGTGTTATTGTTTAGATTCGTATAGAGATTGGAAAACGAATTCCCCGGCGTATACGTTTTTCCGCCGTACGTCCAACCGGAGGGCACCGAATTCGTTTTTGAAAAACTGTAGTCGGCGGGAGATGGAACGGTATAGCTTTTGTCGTATTCATAAGTTACCGTTCTATCGGAACCGGTTCCGCCGTTTGGACGGTAAATTATTTTATACTGTCTGGCGACGAAGTTCACCTCCGACGCGGTCGTACTTTGTCGGTAGTTGTAGTCGTAGGCTTTACCGTTTCTGGTTAAACCGGAATAGTTGCTGTCGGCAAAAAGGGAAATGCTCACCGTTTTAGGCGCGTCGTCTTTTGTAGAGTCGTAACCGAGCTCCCTGTTTGTACCGCTTATTTTCACGTTTTGGAAGCGGTAACCGGTGGTGCTTTGCTTCGGCGTTACCACAACGTAAGCGAACGGATTTTTAGTAGTTTGAGAAAAGGAGTTGCCCGCGGTGATAGTTCCGGTAGTTGCCGTGCCGCTTGAAGAAGCGGTAGCGTTGGGATACCAAGAATAATCAAAACTTCCGTTATCGTTGCACTTGACTTTTACGGTGGCGTCTACCGTAAAAGTCAACTTTAAATTTTGGATATAGCTTTCGGGAGTAGCGTAGCCGGGCCAAGCGTCGGCGTGTGCGGCTATGCCGACGCCGATAAATTTCGCAGTGGACGACAAAGTGAAACTGGCGGTATAAGTGCCGGTTTCTGATTTTTCGGTTGTGCCGGTGCCGATTTTTTGGTTTTTAATCAACGAGTATCCGGGCAAGAAACTGGCGTCGCTGTCTTCATCTAAATTGTCGCGGACGGAAGAATTGGACAAGTCGATAGGCTTTGCTAAGAGCGTAGAAGACTGTTTCATGCCAAAGTAAAACTCGGCGTCATCCAGTGCTTGCCGATGTCTCCAACAGTAATAGTCGCCGGTAAGTTTTACGGAAACGGTCGTCGATGAAGTTGCGAGATCTTGAATCCATTGCGGGACTGCGATATTAAGAACGGCAACGTAAGTATTTAAGCTGGCAAAGTTACCGCCTTTTTGAACGCCGAATTTACCGCTTCCCAAATTGAGAGAGTAGACTTGTCCGTCTTTGCTGTATCCGGACCAAGAGACGTTAGCGGCAGTCGGAGTGCCTACGGCCAGATTTATCGTGTTTCCGCTGAAAGACGTCGTAAACGAACTGAGACCGCTGGTTGCGTTGCTGCCGACGGTGGAATCGGCTGACGCGGAAAATTCCGATTGAGGAACGGCAATAGTTATCGCCCCAAACGCTCCCAAACATATGAGAAGCAGGGCGATTGTCGTAAATATTATTAATTTTTTTATATTATCCGCCGTTTTCGTTTTTTTGCCGTCCTTTATTATTGTACTTGCGCAGTGTGCGCGTATATATATAATAATATAAATATCGGGAGTTGTCAATACCCCAATTTTAGGAAGCGGACAGGCACGGACTTTTCTCTGCCCTAAAGGGGCTTGCCCGTCAGGGCAATGCTCTTCTTTGAAAAATTGCGTCTTGTAATTTGCGTGCTTTTGTGCTAGACTAAAAAATAATGGGCAAATAGCGTGAAAAAGAAAGTAATACTTATCTTAATTCAAATTTTTGTCGTTGCGATAGCGCTTGCGCTGACCGTGACTACTTACGCATGGTTCGTTTCGCAAACGCGCGTTACGGTTACGCAAACGACCGTTACCGCCGCGGCGGGTGCGAATACGGTTATTGACAGCGAAGAAGAATTTACCTATACGCCTTATCAGGGCGAAACGGGGCAAGGGTATCCGTCGGACCAGTTCGGCGGCGTGGACAGTCCTTATACCGTAGAAAAGAAGTTGACGGTTTCGTTTTCACCGCTCGGCAACGACTCGGTGATGTCGGCAAAAATTCTTTCCATGGATATTACACGCGTTACGGGCGAGCACGTTACGTCCGAGGGCGAGGACGGCACGCCCGAAATTCTCGATTTCTTTACCTGTCGGGTGGAAATCGACGGATACGAGTACGCTCCCGACGAAAACGGGCTACTATACCGAGAGATAGAAACCGAGGACGGCGAGGGCACGGAGACTGTTTATTACGAAGTTCCCGAGGCTACCTCTGCGGAACTTACATTTAAGTTGATATTTTCCGACGAAACGAGCTACGCGCATTGGGAAAAAGGCGAATACGGCTCGATTGAGCCGTTTGCATACTGCGGAATGGAGAACATGCGGGCGGTGTTCGCGTGCAGATTCGAGATAGGAATAGCGGCGAGAATCGTAGAGAGCGGAGGTGAGGACTGATGAAAAAGAAGTCGATAGTCATCATAACCTTTTGCATGGCGATAGCCCTGTGCGTTGCGGGGATAGGCGTTGCTTTTGCTTGGTATACGAGCAACGCGGGCGCGGACAATCGGTTGGAACTGTCCGCCGACGGCTATTTGGTAATTTACTTTGACCGCAACGAGTACACTTTGGACGAAATCAAACCCGCCGTAGCCAAGACGGGGGCGATAGCCGACAACGTGACGGAATTCGACGTGGTTTACGGTGACGATAACATAGTGACGACCGCGACCGTTATCGAGCATGAGGGAATGTTCCGTTATCTCGACCAAGGCGAAGGGAACGCGACCGAAGCGGAAATTTCGGTGGTGTGCGAGGCGTATCTCACGTTTGCCGACGGGCAGCAAGAAAAACTGAGTCTTAAATACGATTTGAGCGTAGAGGTCGATATTTCGTGGGTCTACTTAGATAGAGCAAACGTTTCCGAGCAACAGACGTTTTCTATTTCAAACGACGCATGGCAGACTGCAGATACTAATAATGCGGAGACCAAGTTCGACCTCGACGGGAGCGCGGACCTTACCATAAATTCGGCTGTTTATCTGCGCCAACCCGACGAACTGTGCAATCCGCGTATAAGAGAAGCGGAAAAAATTCAGGTCGTTATAATGATAGGTGCGACGCCTATCGGTGGCTCCGGAAATGCTTAGATATTTGTAGCGTTGGATACAAATAGTTGCGTAAAATCAGACCGGTCACGGGACTGCTCAAAGCGGCGTGGACGGCGGCGGCGCTACCCGTTGTGGTTAGAAATATCTTTAATACACAATAGAGGGTATTGACGAACGGCGGGATATAGGTTATAGTATTATATATAAACAAAATAAAGGGAATGGATAATGAGCGACGGAACCGAGATAAATCAAGGCGGCAACGCGGATACGGAAGCGGGTTTAGGCGCGGCGAATGCCGTGGAAGAAGCTGCGCCCGTTGTAAGCGAAGTCGGCGGTGAAGCTGTTGACGGCAACGAGCAAACGCCCGAGGCTGCGACGGAAACCGAAGCGGAAGAAGATGCGGTTGCGGAGAGCGAAGACGAGGAAGAAACGGAGTATAACGCCGAGGACACGGAAGACGAAGCGGACGAGATAGGAGTCAGCGGAGTTTACGACGCATACGGCAGAGAGATATTGCGCAACGTTTTCGAAAACAGGTTGCGCCTTGCGCCCAATTCGGTCAAGCTTGCATACGGCAGGCTCAAAAACGAGTTGTTGTCCTATGCGGACGTCAAGAGGCGGTTCGTCAACAAGGAAGAGAGATTTTATTTCGGCGAGGAGCGGCTGGCGGTTCTGTCGATAGGCGACAAGGTTTTGGGGCTTGTGACGGAAGACGGCAAGACGGCGGTCAGGAGAGAGAAAGACGGCGCGTCGATAAAGAGCGCGTTGGAGCTTATAAAAGCCGTTGCGGAGAAAAAGGGACTGGTCAAAAAGGAATATTACGTTCCGACGGCGTACGCCGAGAGGTATCCGTTCAATCCCGAAGCCGTATTGGCGGGCGAAGAGGAGCACGCGCCCGAAGAGGGGGCGTTTGAC
>CAYVEU010000182.1:0-4183 GCA_964450015.1 uncultured Christensenella sp.
AAATTCCGTTTCCGTCGAGGTCTTCTTGGCATGTTTCCGCAATACTCAAAAATTTATCGTACGTCCATTTTCCCTCATTAACTAAATCATATGGATTTCCAAGATTGTATTGATTAAATAAATCCTGATTGAAAAACAGCGCGAAAATAAAGTCATATACGGTGGTTGAAATGTCACCAGGCGTTATGTAAACTTTGTTATCTATAGATAAATCCTGAACCGCGGAGGGTGACCACCACTTTTCACTTGGTTCAATGTATGCTACTTCGTTAAGATTAAGGTAACAGCCGGAAGTAACAACCGAGCCAATAACCGCGGCATATCCGTCAATCAAGTCATAAGCTCCGTCAGAAGCGTTTATCGAACTTCTTATCGTGTTTATGTATTCAGTGCGTTACTCCTATGTTTGGGAAAAAAATAAATACGCCGACATTCGGATTTTTTCTCGGTTCGTTTTTGGCTATGCTAACTCAAAGTTCGTCGGCTGTAAACAGTATTGCAGTACAATTAAGCGATAAGGACCTGCTAAAAGAAAAAACAGCTTATTTTGTAGTTATGGGTACAAATATAGGCACAACAGTCACTGCATATATAGCCGTATTGAGCAACATCGGTATTTCTAAAATATTGTCCGCATTAATATTTTTCGGTGCAATAGCGCTTATGATTGTCAAAAAAGACAAAATAAAATATCCGATTTTTTACGCGTGCATTTTATCTTTGCTATTCATAGGCATCGTTATAATCTCAAATTCAATTCCCGATCTTATAAGGAAAATCGATTTATCTATATTCAAAAGAAGCAACCCTTTGGTCTTGTTACTGATAAGTTTGCTGCTGACCGCCGTATGTCAAAGTTCGTCGCTGATTTCCATAATAACCGTAACGTTGACCAAAGCGGGCGTTATCGATACGGCAAGCGCAATCTTTATGATAATAGGCGCAAACGTAGGCACTTGCTCTACGTCTTTGCTTGTCGCGATAGGAAAATCGAAAAAAGGTCTAAACGTAGCATTGTTTAATATTATTTTCAATTTGTTTGGGCTTATCGTCCATCTATTCCTGTATTACACCCACTTGCTTGACTGGTTTATATCACTATCAGTAGCTAATGATACAAAAATAGCACTGTATCATACGTTTTTCAACGCTTCTACGGTGCTATTTACCTTTCCTTTTATAAATGAAATAACTATATTGTTATCTTCGAAATTCTCACCTCGCAGGATGAGAAAATCGACTACTTGACGATAATGTCTTCTCTCGCAGGCCCTACGCCTATATATTTCACGTTGACGCCCACAACCTCTTCTATCTTTGCGATATACGCTTTGGCTTCTGCGGGCAAATCTTCATACTGTCTAATTTTCGTCGTATCGCTCTTCCAACCTTTTAAAACTTCGTATACCGGTTCTACATTTTCCAAGTCACGCGACGTAGGCATATAGTCTATTACTTTGCCGTCAAGCTTGTAAGCCGTACACACCTTAATTTCATCGTAAGTGTCGAGCTTGTCGATTTTGCATACCGCAATAGACGTAAAACCGTTAATGGTAGCGGCATATTTAACTATCGGTAAATCGAGCCAACCTAGTCTTCTCGCTCTTCCCGTACGCGCGCCGAATTCGTCATCTACTTTATTGCCGTCACCACGAAACCCGTCCACTCCGTCATCATGCATTTCAGTAGGGAACGGTCCGTCACCCACTGCCGAAGTAAACGCTTTCATTACGCCGACTATTTCGTCTATTTTGCTTACGGGGAAACCGGAGCTGACTGCCGCGTACGCAGCTACGGGATTTGATGAAGTAACGTACGGATATATTCCCAGATCAATATCTTTCATCGCGCCAAGTTGCCCTTCAAAGAGGATATTCTCATTTCTGTTTATTGCATTATTGACGAACGATACCGGTTCTACGATTCTCGACGAAAGCGCCTTTGCCCAGTAAACGCATTTGGCGTAAATCTCATCCTCGCTGAAAGTGCGTCCGCCCTTTGCCGCGAGTTCGGCATTTATTCCGCTCATGATTTTGGCAATGCGCGACTTGCAGTAATCCAAATCCAACAGGTCTTCAAATCGTAGTGCGGTTCTCCTGCTCCTGTCTGCATAAGCGTAGCCGATTCCTCTCTTTGTCGTACCTATGGAAATTCCCGTCTTTTCTCCGAGTGAATCCAATTCTATATGATACGGCATAAGTATTATAGCCCTGGCGGAAATAAACATATTGTCCGTTTTTACGTTTTGGTTTTCTATATCGGCAAGTTCTTTAAGAAGTTCATCGGGATTGATTACCATGCCCGTATTCGCCAAAGCTTTACAATTATCTTTAAAAATTCCGCACGGCACAAGGTGAAGCTTAAATACGCCTTTTTCATTTACGACCGTATGCCCCGCATTGTCGCCCCCCTGAAAGCGAACGACCATATCCATATCTTTTGACAAATAATCGACGATTTTGCCTTTTCCTTCATCTCCGAACTGCGCGCCTACAAGTATTGTTACGCTCATTTGTTACCTCCGTATCTTTAAATATTTTTTATTATCTTTTTGAAACGTTCCATTGCTTCCGCCGTCTTTTCGGGAGTATTGAAAGCAGTCAAACGGAAATAGCCCTCTCCACATTCTCCAAACCCACTACCTGGCGTACCGGCTACTTGCGCATTTTCAAGTAAATAATCGAAAAATTCCCAAGAATTCATATTATTGGGACACTTTAACCAAATATACGGAGAATTGACTCCACCCGTAAAGCTTATTCCCAATTTTTTCATAGTGTCGGCAATTATTTTAGCGTTGCCTTGATATATGCTAAGAACACGGCGTGCTTCTTTCAAGCCTTCTTCTTCGAAAACACCCTCCGCTCCGCGTTGAACGACGTAACTAACACCGTTAAATTTGGTAGTCTGACGTCTAAGCCACATCTTGTTCAAGCTCATGCCGTCGCGCGTCAAATCAAACGGAACTACGGTATAACCGCAACGCGTTCCGGTAAATCCTGCGGTTTTTGACAACGAGCAAAACTCTATCGCGCACTTTTTCGCGCCTTCAATCTCAAAAATACTTCTCGGCAAATCTTCGGTAACAAAACTCTCATACGCCGCATCGAATAAAATAACCGCATTTCTTTCGAGTGCAAAATCCACCCACGTTTTCAACTGTTCACGATTATAAGTTGCGCCAGTAGGATTGTTTGGAGAACATAGATAGAAAATATCGCCTTCAATATCTTTATTCGGCATCGGCAAAAATCCGTTTTCTTCATTGCCGGACAAATAAACTACCTTCCTACCGCACATTATATTCGTGTCGACGTAAACGGGATAAACTGGATCGGGTACACCGATAACATTATCGTTTGAAAACAAATCCGTAATATTGGCTATATCGCTCTTTGCACCGTCGGAAATAAACACTTCGTTCACATCCAAAGAAACTCCCATTTCATTTAAATAGTACGCAGCTATTTTTTCCTTTAAAAACGAATACCCCTGTTCGGGTCCGTATCCGTGGAACGTTTCCTTAACTCCCATTTCTTTCGATGCTTCGATTAGTTTATCGACAACGGTCTTAACTAACGGTTGTGTTACATCCCCTATACCCATTCTTATAATATCGGCGTCGGGATGAGCCGATTTGTAAGCGTTTATCCTCTTTGCCACGTCCGAAAATAAATAACTCTCTTTGATATTCGCATAATTTTTATTAATCGTTGCCATATGTATATCTCCTTATCGGTTTATATTAAATTTGTTTCCCCCTCAAAATTAAAATCCGCCGTACCCATTTGTATCAGGTCTCCACTCAATGAAATTTCACACCGCAAATCGCCTCCAAGTAGCCTTACAGTTGCACTTTCGTCTACCAAACGCAGTTTATTCGATGTGTAAAAAGCCGCAGCGGCGCCCGTTCCACATGCTAGCGTTTCGCCGGAACCTCTTTCGTAAACCCGCATAGTCAGTATATCCCGTCTAGGATTTATAAGTACGAATTCCACGTTGGTTCTTTCGGGAAAATACCTCGTATTTTCGCTGAGGAACTTACCTACCCGCATCGTATCGTCATTATATTGCCCGACGAAAATTACACAATGCGGATTTCCCAAAGACACGCAATAACATTGATATATCTTCCCGCACGCCTCTATTCGTCGCACAAAATCGCCGTTGTACTTGTGTCCAA
>CAYVEU010000183.1:0-4146 GCA_964450015.1 uncultured Christensenella sp.
TGATAATGAACACCTCGAAAGACTACCTCGAATACATCGAAAAGTACTTCCCCGGGCGTATACAAGAACATTTCAAGAAGTTCTCCGCTCTCCTCTATGCGTTGGTTACCCAAGAGAACGTTGATTTATCGGCAAATGCATAGGCGCAAGCTTTACGCAACCGAAACGAACTAACAATCGTATTAAAAATATATCCGTCGGAAACGGCGGATATATTTATTTTTTCGCTTAAAGCTACGTAACCCTCATCAGTCGCTAAAGCGACAGCTTCCCCCTTTTTACGATTTTTATTTCTTTAACGGCTATATGGCAAAGGGGAAGCTCTTTTCTGCAATATTAAGCCTCTATCATCTTCACTTATCCGCCCCGCATTACAAAAATTAAACTCTTGACAAATAATTCAGATTAAATAGTTTCTCTATATCCATAGTTAAAGCTCTTTAAAACTTAGTCCTAAAACACAGTTCCGCTTTTTTATAAACGACTTTTTTTATTTCGTCTATCGCCGTGCGCATATAGATTTTCGGGTCGAAGCAGTCGGGATTAGTAGCCATACCTTTTTTAATGCCGTCGGTGTATGCAATACGGAGTTCCGTCGCAAAATTGATCTTCGTTATCCCCGCTCTTATACAGTCCTTTATTACGTCGTCGGCAAGCCCGCTCGCGCCGTGTAAAACCAAAAGCGCGTTCGTTTTTTCCTTTATCTTCTCTATTAAATCTACCCTTATTACGGGCGTTCCCTTATACACTCCGTGCGCAGTTCCAACGCCTATCGCCAAGGCGTCGCAACCCGTCCGCTCTACGAACGTTTCGGCTTCGTCGGGGTCGGTATACGCGACCTTTCCTTCGGTTTCCTCTTTTCCGCCTATCGCGCCCAATTCGGCTTCCAAAGATATGTTTTTAGGAACCGCATTGCGGATTTCCAAAGTTTTATTTATATTCTCTTCAAACGGCAACGCGCTCCCGTCGAACATAATCGACGAGAACCCCGCGTCAATACATTTCAAAGCCCTGTCCAACCCATCGCCGTGGTCCAAATGCATACAGTAATCTACGCTGCTTCCGTCCATAAGCGAGGACATCATTTTAGGATAAACGGGTATTCCTCCGTAATTAAGCGTTCGGGGTATGGTCTGCACGATAAACCCGCGGTTGATTTCTTTCATAACCTCAGCCACCGCAATCGCGCTCTCTAAATTATCTATATTGAATGCGGGCACAGCTTCGCCGCAACTTTGCGCCCTTTTCATAAGGTCTACGCAATTTACCAATCCCATTTCACTCCCTCCAAAATACAGATATTTATACTGTAAAAAGTTTGTGGGCGTTTGTCAAGTATCGAAAGAATAATTTTTAGGAAATATACTCCACCGTATCGAATAACATAATCGACCAAACGTAAGGAGGAAAAAATGCAATTTGAAGAAGCTAAACAATACGCTATAGATATGCTCAACTGTCAATGGGTAAAATGGGGACACCCGGGAACAAAAGAAGCAAATACTCACACTGAAAAAGAAATTTATGTTAAAAACACACTATTGCAAAAAAATCATTGCAAATTATGCCTTAATTTAAACGGTTGTTGCTTTACCGAAAACAATTACCCGAAAAATCATCAGCATAATCATTGTCATTGCCACGTCGAACGCATACCGTCGATAACAGCTAATGCATTTTGTAAAATAGACAAATTTGAATTATATGTTTTTGCGCCTAAACATATGAATAAAGGGAAAAATAAGTTGTTTACAGACTGGGGATATAGTATAATGGACTCGGAATACTTGAAAAAAGAATTCGAACGACAAGCAAACATCGCTTACCAAGCCGGGAAATATACGTTAGAAGATACTATCGAATACGGGCAGATAATAAATATCACTATAAATTTGAAAGGACACAAAATTATATCGGGATGGTTGGTTTATCCTAATGGAAAAATTAGCTTAAATACACCCTTCTGTGGATTTGCGGAGGAAAAAAATGCAAGAATATGATCGTGTAAAATTAATAAAAATGAATAAAGAATTATCCGAAAAAGGCTTGAAAATCGGAGATTTGGGCGCAATATTGGGCGAAAAACGGTTCAACGATTGGCTTGTCGTTTTCGAAGGATACGCATATAAAAATAAATACGGCGAATACAAAGTAACTAAAAACGACGTTTTTACAAGCCTTTCAGAAGACTATTTAGAAATTGCAACCGACGAAGAAATTAACGCGGAGTGGGAATTTAATAAAAAAACGTGGAATGAAACCACCGAGTAAATTGTGAGGTAAAATGGAAAATTATACGTTTAAAATGTGCGACGACGTAAAATTAGTAAAAATCAATAAATACCTCGAAAACGAAAGGGTAAAAATAGGCGACGTGGGCGTCGTGATGTTAGAAGAACGAAACGGTTATTTGCTTGTCGCATTCGACGGATTTATTTATGAGAACCGCCACGGCGAATGGATAACCGCAGTGCCGGAAATAACCGTCGGAGTCCCTATAAACTACTTAGCCCCCGCAACAAATCAAGACGTTATTGATTCCGCTAAAAAGATAAGAAAAAAATGGCGGGAAACCGCTTCAAAGGAAGAAATAGAGGACTTGGACGCTTTCGATAAAAAACACGGCTTAAACGCGCAATAATAATTGTGCCGATTGCAAGTGCGCGGTGGGGAGCCCCCGTATTAATAAAATTATCCGTGCGCCGAATGAAACCCTACCGCGAATAAAATCCCGAATTACGACCGCTCGGATGCTTTTAAAAATCACTCTTGAAAACCCCTAGGCTTTATGTTATTATGTATATAATATTATAATATTTAGGGGTTTGTAATGGAAGAAAATTTAAACGTCACCGAAAACACGAATTTGGAAGCAGTTGCGGAAACGGTGGAACGCAAAAGACATATTCCCAAAAAGGAAATGTGGATGTTCGGACTTGCCGCTATGGGGCAGGGAATGATTTACGCCATAATGAGCAGTTACATTTCCGACTTTTACATAAACGTTTTGCAAGTTCCTTTAATATTCGTTTTACTTTTAATGCTCCTTGCCAGAGTTTGGGACGCGATAAACGACCCTCTTATGGGTATTGTCGTCGACAGAGTAAACACGCGCTGGGGCAAAATGAAACCCTACGTCTTGTTTACCGCAATACCGATAGCGGCACTGACGTTTTTAATGTTCTTCGACCCGCAATTACCCCCTACCGAAACCATGGTATACGCCGCTTTCGTATACGTATTTTGGGGTATGATTTACACGGCGAGCGACGTTCCGTTCTGGACGCTCCCCAACGTTATGACGCCAAACCCCAACGAACGCGCGAACACGATTTCTTTCGGACGTACCCTTAACGGCGTTGGCAGCGCGATACCTCTTGCGCTGTTTACCGTTCTCGGCTGGGTGCTCTCCGCGATTTCCAAAAACTCGTCCGTTCATCAACTGGACAAACAAAAATATATGATAATGGCTATAGTGTCCGCCGTTATCGGTATCGCGCTTTTCGTAAATTCCTACTTCCACGTCAAAGAGCGCGTGCTCGTTCCCAACACCAAAGGCAAAAAAACAAAAGGCGAACCGAGCGTATTGAAAAGAATTTTTACCTGCAAGCCTTTAATGCTCGTAGTACTCATGGGCGTTTTGTCAAGCGGCAGGTATATGATGCAAGCGGCGGCTATCCACGTCGCGCGTTACGCATTCTACGTCGGCAAGGATTTAACGACGGTAGCCAACCCCGCCGCGGCGATACAGTCGAGCATAACCATAGTCAATCTTATCTTTACAGTTTGTTCGGCAATCGGCATGTTCGGCTCGATGCTTATAATGCCCCTGCTCTATAAAAAATTTAATTACAAACAAATAGTTCTAACCAGTTGCATTGCCGGCTTTTTTGCAAGTATAATAACTACCGTGATGGGCGCGCTGAGTATATATTTAAACAACGCAGGGTATCTTTTCTACGTCTGCATACCGTTTATAATTATTCAATGTATCCCCTTGGGCGCATTGAACGTAACGTCCTATGCAATGGTCGGCGACTGCTTAGACTTCATGGAATGGAAAACGGGCTTCCGCGACAACGCGCTTGGAAGCGCTTGTCAGTCGTTCGTAAATAAACTGGGCAACGCGCTTGCAACGACTATGAT
>CAYVEU010000184.1:0-4118 GCA_964450015.1 uncultured Christensenella sp.
AAAAAGTCCGCCATTTAAACGGACAAATTTTATCAAGAAAACCTATTTCGTTGCCGTTTTCGGTTGCGCAAAGTCGCCGCCTATAATCGTCGTAGGGTGCGCAGAGGTGGTGAATTTTTCAAGAAAGGCAAGCGTAGGCGTACATTGTACGCTAGTCGAAGACTTTCTTGCAAGCAACCGAAAACTGTAATAAAAAAGTCCGCCATTTAAACGGACAAATTTTATCAAGAAAACCTATTTCGTTGCCATTTTCGGTTGCGCAAAGTCGCCGCCTATGCACACACTAACGTTCTTCACGGAAATATGAGAGACCTAATGCCGCCGGCGGCTGCGTCTCCCTCTTATTAAAGAACGAAATTACGATAAGCACCAACGCGGTAACGCCGTAAGGAATTATTCTCAAAAGCTCTTTCGACGCTAAGTCAACGCCGCTTATGTAGTTGGGCATAATGTATAAAAGTCCGAATACGAACGAACCGAATATACAAATTTCGGGACGCCACAACGAGAAAATAACGAGCGCGACAGCAAGCCACCCCATAGCGTCGATGACGTATTCGAGCGAACCGCGCGTACAGTCTAAAAGATAGAACGCGCCGCCTATCCCGGCAATAGCCGCGCCTAAAACGCAGGAAACGTACTTATATTTTATTACGTTGATACCCGCCGCGTCCGCCGCTCCCGGATTTTCACCTACTGCGGTCAAAGACAATCCCGTTCTCGTCCTCTTCATAACTACGGCAACTACTACGGCAATCATTATCGCAAGATACACAAGCGTACCGTGGGAAAGGAATATCGTCGAGAACCAGTCGTTGCCGACGTTGCCGAACATCGGTGCGGTAAAATATTTACTCGCCTTATAAAAATTAATGCCGTCACGACCCATTTTTGCGCCCCAAAATCCCAGAACACCGGTACCGAAAGTCGTAATTGTCAACCCCGTGACGTTTTGGTTGCACCTGAGAGTTATGGAAAAAAGTCCGTAAACCGCGCCCATCATTCCGCCGAATAACATAGCGAAAAGGATAGCGATTATTATCGTAAGGAAAGAGCTCCCCGAACCAGCCGCCATATACGCGCCTAAGCAACCGCCTACCGCGCCCATGCACATTATGCCGGGAATACCTAAATTAAGATGCCCCGATTTTTCGGTTATTATCTCGCCGGTCGAGCCGTAAAGGAATACCGCTCCGAACCTTATCGCCTGTGATACTACGGTTGCAAACATTTACACGCCCTCCTTTTCACATTCATCCGCCGTCGGTTCTTCTTCAACGGTTTCTTCGACCGCGCAAACCTCTTGCTTCGATTCCGCCGTAGAAATTTCCGCTACCGATTTTTCCTCTTTGTTCTCGTTCTTGTCGCCCTTTTCTGTCTTCTTAAACTTGTTGACAAGCTCTTTTACTCTCGCCGTTATATCGTTTAAAAATTTCTTTGCGCCTTTCGGCGGAACTTCTTCACCGTCGAATTTCTTGTGCTTGAAAACTATTTGATAATTGATAAAGAACTCAGTTGCAATTATGCAGAAAAAGAATATCCCCGTCATAACGGACGGATAAGACATACCAAGGCGCGCGTTGTTGCTGACTTGCGTTGCGCCGCGGCTTATAAAAACGTATAAAAACGAAGTCAACGCCATGCCGAGCGGATTGAAGTGTCCGAGCCAAGAAACGAGCACACCTGTAAAACCTCTACCAGCAACGGTAGAACTACTATGCAAAGAATGGTTCGTTGCCGAAACTAGCAAAAAGCCGGTTATTCCACTCAATACGCCGCAAAGAATAAGAGTACGGATAATGACCTTTTTCGTATTTATTCCTATGTATCTTGCCGTATTCGGGCTTTCCCCTACCACGCTTAATTCGTAACCGTGTTTACTGTATTTAAGATAAATAGCCATTATAACCGTAATAACTATTACGACTAAAATCTTCAAAATAAACTCGTTGCCGCCGATTGCTCCTATTAATCCCTTATCGAAGCTTAAAACGCCCGTACCAGTCAATGCTACTTTTCTTATAAAAAACTCAACCAAGCATACGGCGATATAGTTCATCATAAGAGTTAAGAGCGTTTCGTTGGTATTCCATTGCGCCTTGAATATAGCGGGCAAAACCGACCAAACCACTCCGAAAAGAATAGCCACTATTAACGAAACGACTACCGTTCCCGCTGTGGGCGAAGTGCCGCCCATAAAGTTGATAATAACCGAACAGCCGAGCGCCCCCATAAGAATTTGCCCTTCGCCGCCGATGTTCCAAAAACGCATTTTAAAGCACGGCGTAACCGCAAGAGCAATTATAAGGATAAGCGCGGTTTCGTGGAATGAATTCCACGCCTTACGAGAAGAACCGAACGTACCGCTGAAAAAGTTTTTGAAGAAAAACCCCATTCCTTCGTCCATCATAAAAGCCGACAAAATAGCGCACAGCAAAATCGACGCAACGAATGCAATTATTCTGATAAGCCAAGCCTTTTTCCAACTTATATCCGCTCTTTTTACCAAGTGAAAAAGAGGTTCGTGCTTTTCCTTACGCATTTTTTGAATCCTCCTTTTCTTCTTGCCTATCCTCAGACGCTTTCGTCATCAATATGCCGATTTCTTCCTTAGTTGCCGTCCGCGCGTCAACTACGCCGCTGACTTTTCCGCCGCAAAGAACCATAATTCTATCCGACAGCGCGAGCAAAACGTCCAAGTCCTCGCCTACGAAAATGACGGCTACGCCCTTTTCTTTTTGTTCGTTCAAAAGATTATATATAGTGTAAGAAGAATTTATATCCAAACCTCTCACGGGATACGCCGCCATTAGTACGGTAGGCGCGGAAGCTATTTCGCGTCCCACAAGCACCTTTTGCACGTTACCGCCCGAAAGCTTTCTAACCTGCGTTTTAACCGACGGCGTGACGACTTCCAAATCGGTAACGATGTTTTCCGCCAAGTCGTGCGGAGTCTTTCTATCCAAAAACAGCGAATGACCTTTGCCGTAGGAACGGAGCATCATATTGTCGGTCAAGTCCATATTTGCGACCAATCCCATGCCGAGCCTGTCCTCGGGTACGAACGACAATCTCACGCCCAAATCTCTTATCTGCGTGGGCGTTTTTTGTTGCAAATCGACTTCCTTATTGTCGGCTTTCGGGTCGAAATATCTTATATCGCCCTTTTCCAGTTTAACGAGCCCCGCGATAGCTTCCAAAAGCTCGCGCTGTCCGCTGCCCGCAATACCGGCGATACCGAGTATCTCTCCGCTTCTTGCTTCAAACGAAACGTCTTTTAACGCATACAGTCCCTCGCGGTTTTTGCATGTTAGGTCGGAAACTACCAACCTGTCTACCGGATTTTCGGTAAGCGTTCTTTTAATATTGAGTTCGATTTTCTCACCGACCATCATCTCGGTGAGTTCTTGTTCGTTGGTTTCCGAGGTATTGACAGTCGCTATATGCTCGCCCTTTCTAAGTACGGCGACTCTATCGGATATAGCCATAACCTCGTTTAGCTTGTGGGTTATTATTATTATCGACTTGCCCGCTTCGCGCATATTTCTTAAAACGTTAAACAGTTTTTCGATTTCCTGCGGAGTAAGCACCGCCGTCGGCTCGTCCAAAATGAGAATATCCGCACCCTTATACAAGACCTTGATAATCTCAACAGTCTGCTTTTCGCTGACGGACATGTCGTAAATTTTCTTTTTTAAGTCTATTTCAAAGCCGAAACTATCGGCTATCTTTTGCAATTCTACCGTTCTTTTCTTTGTTAAAGTGTTAAACTTTACCGCTTTCCCGAGCTTAATAAAAGGCAAAGCGCACAATTTGCAAACTAAATTAAATTTTTCTTTCGATTTCGTTTTTTTATCTAAGCTTTCTTCAACTTCTCTCTTTTTATAATCGTCTATCAACGCCTGTCCGTGTTCTTTCACGCTGTAAGGCGGCACCTTTTCGCCGAGCAAAATATTGTCGGCGGCAGTAAACAAATCGACCAGCTTAAAATGCTGGTGTATCATACCTATTCTATGCGCGAACGCGTCCTGAGGCGAACGGATAACGACTTCCTTGCCGTCAATCTCTATCGTCCCTTCGTCGGGAAAGTATATTCCCGAAATCATATTCATAAGCGT
>CAYVEU010000185.1:0-4061 GCA_964450015.1 uncultured Christensenella sp.
TTTGCGGCATAAGCACCGTAATTTGGGGCGCGCTGTTCGGCGGTTGGTTCGGTATCCAGAATATCGGAGCTTTGGAAAAAATCCAGTGGTTCAATCCGTTAAACGAACCGCTCAAGATGTTTATGCTAGCTTTAGCAATGGGCGTATTGCAGATAGGCACGGGCTTTTTACTTAAGGGCATCGCGCTTTGCAAGCAAAAGCATCCGCTTTACGCAATCTTTAATCAGTTCAGTTGGGTGATTATATTTATAGGACTTATTTTAATCAGTCCGAAATTAATGCTGTTTTTGGGCGCGATTGAAAGCGAAAAGGTGTGGTTTGCGACCTGTTCGTCGGTCGGTATGTACGTCGCTATCGCAGGGTTCGCGATGCTTCTTATAGGCGGTGGCATTGGAAAGAAAAATCCGCTTAAAATGGTGACGGGCGCGTTTGGTAACGCCTACGGCGCAATAAACGTCGTCAGCGACCTGCTTAGCTACTCCCGTCTGTTCGGTTTAGGACTTACGACGGGCGTTATCGGATACGTTGTAAATATGCTTGCCGACATTATCGTCAACACGTTCTTTAAGGGACTGTGGGTAGGTTGGATACCTGCCGCGATAGTGCTTGTTATCGGGCACGTATTCAATATTGCAATCAATTTACTCGGCGCTTACGTTCACAACTCGCGCTTGCAGTATATTGAGTTCTTCGGGCGTTTTTACGAGGGAAGCGGACACGCGTTCAAACCCCTCGGCGGACAAACGCGGTATACTTATTTGGACAACTAAACACAAGCTATATAACTTTAAGGAGGTTATAAATGGAACTTTTAGGAACAGGAATTGCGCTATTCGGCGCGGCGCTGGCGGTAGGACTCAGCGGTGTAGGCTCGTCTATCGGCGTGGGCAAGGCAGGACAGGCGGCGGCGGGAGTTACCGCAGAAGACCCCGACAAGTTTATGAAATGCCTTATTTTGCAGTTGCTCCCCGCAACGCAAGGTATTTACGGCTTTATCGTGGGCTTCCTTACCTTAATTAAGCTCAACGCATTCGGCGGGTTCGTGCTTTCGAATACGAGCGCGTACATTTCCACCGCAGGCGGAATAGGCATTTTGGCCGCGTCTTTACCCATAGCTATCGCAGGATTATTCAGCGCGATACATCAGGGAAAAGTTGCCGTAAGCGCGATAGGAATGGTTGCGAAACGTCCCGAAGAAAGCACCAAGGGTATGCTTATGACCGCAATGGTCGAAACGTATGCGCTTCTTGCGTTCTTGGTATCCTTCCTTGCCGTATTTATTCCTCAGTGGGCGTAATCGAAAATTTAAGGTAGGTTAAAATGACCGGAAAAGAGGCGATTGTAGAAAAAATCCTCGCCGACGCGCGCAGTATAGCCAACTCGACTTTGGAAGAAGCGGGAAAACGCGGTTCGGAAATTATCGGAGTGGCGCAGAGCGACGCTAAAATTTACCGCGAAAAGAACATGGCGGAGTCGTATCTCGAACGCGAGGAGATAATAAGGCGTAAGATGACCGTTGGAAATTTGGAAGTCAAAAAGCTTTTGCTTTCCACGCGGCAGGAACTTATGGCGCAAGCGTTCGACGGCGCGTTAAAAGCGATAAAGGCGGACGTTAAGGGCTATCTCAAATTACTTGACGGTATGCTCGACAGTGCCGAAGACGGAGACACCGTGATTTTGTCGGAGCAGGATAAGGATTTGGTCGGCAAAAAGTGGTTGGACGGAAAAGCCGCGGAGAAAAAAATCAAAATCGAATTCGGCGGCTACGGAAATTTCGCGGGCGGGATGATTATCGCCGGCGACGGCAGCGACAAAAACCTCTCTTTGGAAGTGGAACTTAAAACCGTAAGAGAGGAGTACGAACCGGAAATAGCCGGATTGCTATTCGGAGACTAGATGAAAGAAGGCTTGATTTTCGCAAACGCGAGGGCAAAAGCAAAGGAAAGTACCTTGCTTACGAGAGAAAGGCTTCAACGTATGTTGGAAGCTAAAAACTTGACGGAAGCGGTGCGTATCTTACTGGAAGTGAATTACGCCGGCGGGCTGGTGCCCGACGGAGACGATTTTTATTCGCTTTTAGTCGAGGAAGAACGGATAGTCACGGCGTTCGTCAGAGAGACCGCCCCCAAAGGCGCGGGGTTCGAGTGTTTCTTTCTAAGGAACGACTATCACAATATAAAAGCGCTCTTCAAGGCGAAATACGCACAAATATCCGACGTAAGCGGAATGCTGCTTCCCGACGGGAACTATTCTTTTGCATATCTCAAAGAGCGGTTCGAACTCGGCAAGCTCGATATGAGTCCGTATTTACAGACGGCGGTCAAGAATATCGAAGCGGCGTTCGAAACGTCTTCGGGCAGTCCGAGAATAATCGATACCGAGCTTGACAAAGCCCTTTATAAAGAAATCAATTCGATATTAAGCAAAGGCGCGGACAAGTATATAAAACAGTATTTTACCGCATTTATCGACACGACCAACGTGGCGTCGTTTGTGCGGAGTATGAAGATAGGCGCCAATTTCAATTTCTTTGCGGACGGATTTTTGGAAGGGGGCGAAATTCCCATAGGAGATTTTGCGTCCTGCGGCGGCGATATAGCGAAAGCTAAAAAGATGCTCGATAAAACGGCGGTTAAAGATTATTTCGCTCAAATAAGCGAGGAGGATTTTGCGGCGTACGAAACGGCGCAGGACAATTACCTTCTCAAAATTTTTGCGGTAAACAAGACGGATATGTTCTCTGTCGCGCCGATTTTGGGGTATTATTTGGCGAAGCTTAACGAAATAAAGGTAATACGCGTAGTACTCGTTTGCATCAAAAACGAAGTTCCGAACGGGGAGATGAGAAAGCGCGTGAGGGAGCTGTATGCGTAACGGTAAAATTGCGGTAATAGGCGATAAGGACAGTATACTTGCATTCAAGGCAGTGGGCGCGGACGTGTACCCGATAAAAAATTATTTCGACGCGGCGGACACTCTTAAAAAGCTCGCAAGAAATTACGCGATAATTTTTATAACCGAAGAAATAGCCGAGAATATCTCGGAGATTATCGCAAGATACAAGACCAAACCGTACCCTGCGGTTATTCCCATCCCCGGTGCGCAGGGCAGTACGGGATTTGGAATGAAAGGAATATCGGCGGACGTTGAAAAGGCGATAGGCACCGATATACTCGGTTAGGCAACGGGGAAAATTAAACGGCAAGAAAATACTTGTCGGGAGATAACAACGAAATTAATATCCGATTATAAGGAGATATAAATGAGCAAAGAGAACGGAAAGGTAATAAAGGTAAGCGGACCGCTTATCGTGGCGGGCGGAATGAAGGACAGTAAGATGTTCGACGTCGTAAAGGTGTCGGAAAACCGCCTGATAGGAGAAATAATCGAATTGCGCGGCGACAAGGCGTCCATTCAGGTTTACGAGGAAACGGGCGGCATAGGTCCGGGCGACGAAGTATTTTCTACCGACATGCCCCTTAGCGTAGAACTTGGGCCGGGGCTTATCGAATCCATTTTCGACGGTATCCAACGTCCGCTTAACGGGCTTAGGGACAGAAGCGGCGACCGTATAGGAAGAGGCGTCGAGGTAAGAGCTCTCGACCACGAGAAAAAATGGAAATTCAACCCGACGGCGAAAGTCGGCGACAAATTGGTAAGCGGCGACGAAATCGGCTTTGTTCAGGAAAACAGCCTGATAAGACACAGTATAATGGTTCCCGCAGGCGTGAGCGGAACGGTTACCGAAATAAAGGACGGCGAGTTTACGATAGACGACGCGATCGCCAAAATAGATTGCGGCGGACAAATTAAAGAGCTTACGATGGTGCAAAAGTGCGCTGTAAGAAAAGGCAGGCCTTATGCCGAAAAGCTTGCGCCGAATATGCCGATGGTCACAGGACAGCGCGTTATCGACACGTTCTTCCCCATAACCAAGGGCGGCGTTGCGGCGGTTCCCGGTCCTTTCGGAAGCGGAAAGACGGTCGTTCAGCACCAGCTTGCAAAGTGGGCGGACGCGGACATAATCGTTTACGTCGGCTGCGGCGAACGCGGCAACGAAA
>CAYVEU010000186.1:0-4045 GCA_964450015.1 uncultured Christensenella sp.
CCTATATAATGAAACGCTACGTTTTATTTTAACGGATTGCATATTGCAATCGGGCGCATTTTATGTTAAAATTAATCGAATAGGAAGTAATTTCGGAGGAGATAATGGAAAAGAAAAATACTAAGTTGTTTACGATTTTGGCAATCGCGCTGTTTGCGGTTATTTTTGCCGTGCTGTTGACCGTTGCGACGTTGTACGACCTCGATATAAGCAAAATTATGACTAAAAAGGCGTTGCCCGAGGGAGAGTATTTTTCGACGAGCGGCTTCGGGCTGTTCTTCGAGTCGGTCGGCAGCGCGCCTATCTACTTAATGGCGGCGATAGCCGGCGTCGTAGGTTTTTGGTGGGGTGCCAGAAAAGAGAATAAATACCTTAAAATAATCGTTCCGATAGTCGGGGCGGTGGTTATCGTCGTTGCGGTTATGTTCTTTGTCAAGGATATATTCAGCTACGTAGGCGAGCATATGGGCAACAAAGCGCATATGTCAAAAGGCTACGTCACTTGTTTGGAACTTTTGGTCGCGGTTATAATAAGCGTTCTTTTGACTCTAACTTGGAAACAGATAAAACCCGAGGATAACGACAAATTGATAATTTGGGTCGCGGTAATTTTGGGAACGGTTGCGTTGTACCTTATCGTTCACTTTATAAAGACGCCTATCGGGCGTATGCGCTTCCGCACGATGAATTATATAAAGGATACCGAATTCAGCGGATACACGCGTTGGTACGTTAATAACGGCAAGAGAAATATCGTATCCGAGGTCGACGGCGTTGCGGTCAAAGACAGTTGCAAGTCGTTCCCGTCGGGGCACACTTACAGCGCGGCGCTCGTCTACACGCTTTTGTGCCTACCCGACCTCTTGGAAAAGTGGAATAAGAAGTGGGTCAAGATTTGTTTGTACGTCGGCACGATCGGCTTTACGGGCATTGTAGCAATCAGCCGTATAATGGTAGGCGCGCACTACATGAGCGACGTTTTATTCGGCGGAACGCTGTCGTTCTTGGCAATGGTAATCTTCCGCGAAATCTTTATTTTCAAAGGCTCGCATTTCAAAAATTTGTTCGGTTTGGATAAGAAAAAACAACCGGAGCCTGCGGTTGAAGAAGATGCGGAAGCCAATACCGCGGCGGAAGAAAGCAATTAAATTTCAGACAGTCATTGAACCAAAAAGGAAAGCGCGACGGTACGTCGCGCTTTTTAATGCAAACATTTGCCGTTTTCGGTTTATTTTGAATTGGGTTCAGTCGACTTGCGGAAGAGCAATAACGGTAGTATTAAAATCAAAATACAGCGCCTCTCCTACCATAATAGACTGTTCTTCATATATTATTTCTTGTTTTAAGTAAACGGGTACGCCGTCGACAAGTTTAATCGTGATTTTTCCGGACATACCGTCGGGAACGGTTGCACCCAATAATTTGATTAAAGCATCGTATTTTATCGCTCCGACATAGGCATTCGCGTCCTTGTCATATTTAAAGCTTTTGAAATCATTGTCGATAGCCATTTGATTTAACGCAGTTTGCGTTTGCGCTATATGAGACGCGGGAATTTCGCGTTTTGTAAAGATTCCCGAAGCGATAGGGGTATAAATGTAATATTTACCGCTTTCGGGAGCATATTCGCCGTACGATATGGAATTGTCCATACTAAAATAACAAGTTGTACGGGTTGACTTTGCAACAACGATTGAGTCCGGCATGTCGTCACCGAATAAGTCTTTATTGTAGCGGACAGTCATCAACATTGAAACGCTGTCATAGGGGCGCATTTCGTCGATATCATTTAAAGAAAAGCCTTTTTGCAAATTCGCATAAGCTTCCATTGCGTCATTCCATTGTTCCTCGGATACTTTTTGGGAAACTATGATATCAGGGTCCGTATCTGCCGTTATGGGACTGCCGTCGGTTGTCCCGCCCGTTTTTTGGAGTTTGGTAGTGTCGCAACCAATTAGAATTGTGCAAAGAAGCGCAATTGCCAAAATAAGAGTTGAAAGTAAAACTATTTTTTTGTTTTTCATAATAAATTCTCCTTTTTATTTAAGTTCTAGATAATTTTGTTGCATTGTTCTCTCGATAGCGTGGATTTTCTTTGCGTAGAGGATAATTATTACACCGCCTATGACGTAATTGAGCATATCGCAGATATTTACCAAAATACCTGACCAGCTAGAGCCGAATAAGCCGTTAAAAGAGTCAAGTCCGGCCAGCGAGTCGTTGCCGTTGACAATACTGCTTATGACGCTGCCGGCAATGTTACTCAATGCGTTCGTGGCAAATATGATTGCGAGTTTGAATAGACCTATTATAATAAGGATTACCGCCGCCATGTAATAATTATTTTTACTTATTATTTTATCCTCGAATAACGTTTGCGCGCTGCGCAACGAGCCGATAACCGATTTAAAAAATAATACTAAAACGGCAATAGCCGCAGCTAAGACTAAAAGAATAATAATCAATGAAGCGTCAATTTTTGAAGAAACGGCACCTTGTGAGCCGCTAATATTATCGATAGAACTGCCGATACCGGAAGCAAAACTCATGGCAATAATTATGACGACCATTATTAAAGCGACTAAGAGCATTATTATTACGTATCGAAAAGTAATGACTCCTTTAACAAGCTTAAAACCCGAAGCGTTTAACGTGTTAGAACGTCCGTCGGCAAAAATTTTCCATACGCCGACGCATATTATTATTGCTAATATGACCTTAATTAAATAATAGACTAATAAAAATCCGCTGAGTTTAGGAATCATATCTATGACGTTAAATAAAGTGGTTACCGTACAGGTGATAGCCAAAGCCAGCATTAGCCAAGAGCCCGTTACTTTTTTCAAAGCTTTCATAGCATCGACTATTTTGTTTGTTTTAGGCGGTGGGGACAGCGGCATGTTTACCGATGTGTTTCGTTGCTGAATTTGTGTGTTGTTTTGTTCTGTTTCCAATTTTTACCTCCTATAATTTACAAAATTCTACACAATATAGAAAATTCTATCATAAGGAGATTATAGTATAGAAAATTCTATCATAAGGAGATTATAGTATAGAAAATTCTATATTGTCAAGAAAAATAAATAGAAAATTCTGTTATTTATGAATATTGTATAGAAAATTCTATACAATAAATATTAATTATGAAACAGGTTACCATAGTGGAAATATTAAAAGATATTATGATTGAAAGAAATCTAACGCAATACGAATTTGCGGCAATTATCGGTGTCAAGCAAGGGCAAGTTTCCGAATGGTTGAAAGGCAAGGCAAAACCGGGATACGATAATTTGCGGTCTGTGTGCGTTAATCTCGGAATTTCCGGCGATTATATATTGGGTATAAGCGATTATAAATAAAATGAATACTCAACTTTGGCAAAATATAGCCGCGTCGTACGCAGTTGTAAATAGTTTTATTTTCTTTTTCGAAGCCGCAAAAAAAGAAACAAAAAGCGGGTGGGAACCTACTAACGACAACCCCAAAAAGTACAGTGACTTTTTGGGGACCCCAATGCGGGTTCCCTACGCCCTCGCACGAATTAAGGGGGACCCCCATTTTTTAGATTTTGTTAGCACAAAAGCGTTAGCGACTGCGTGCAAAATCCCGTTTTACGCTTGGTCGGAAGATTCGTCTAGGTACGTTGCCTGTACGTCCGAGATATGGAATAGCAGAGCGTTGGGGTAGGTGTAGAATGCGGAACTTAACGAATAGCTACCGCCCATTACTCTTTGGTCAAAGCCGCCCATGTGCCAGTTTATCGCCATTGCTTCCTCGCGGGTTAAACGCATAAAACCGCTTATTATGTATACGCTCTTTTCGCCGTGTCCGTAGGGGAGCGCGTCGTCGACCGAAAAGTATGGCTTTTGTACCCATTCGCCGTCCACTTTTACGTTGCGTACGTCTTTTTTATAGTAGTTTATTTTGCAAAGGTCGTGAAGTAAAGCTATTATCGCAATGCTCTCCATGCTGATTTTTTCGTCTATGTCTTCGGCGTATTCCATTTCCAAATTCTGCAAAAAGCGGTAATAGGTCTTGACGCTGT
>CAYVEU010000187.1:0-4045 GCA_964450015.1 uncultured Christensenella sp.
AAGGAAGAAACGCAGTCCGCGTTTCTTTTCTTATAAAAAATCATTTAATTTCGTTGCTTAGCTTTTGGGGCTTACGCACCCAAACCCCGCGCGGGCAAAAAGTAAAAAGCGCGGTTTTCACTTTTTGAAAGTTGAAAAAGATAACAGTTGCTACTCTCTTTACTTATCCTTAATACGCGGAAGCATATTTTATTTCACGCAATGGAAATTTCATTCTTGTTCTTCTTCGCTTTCGGAAGCATTGCGTGCGATTATATCAGCTACCATCTTCGCGTGCGTTTGCTCGTCCAAGAAGCATTTTTTCCTGAATATAAGATACGAGCCTATCAGTGCTACGGACGGTATTACGCACATACAAACGAGTAGAGCGATTTTCTTGCTTTCCGGAATTTGGGCAAGTATTCCCTTTATTCCTTCCAGCTTAGCTTCGTCGGTTATTTCGCCGCGCGAAGCGGCGTTTTCAAATTCGCTTATGCCGTTGGTAAATTTCGTTACGCCGACTATTAAGTAAACGAGCATAATAATAAACTGCATTAGAGCCGAGCCCATTTTGGAGGTAAAGGGGCGAATGGAAAAAATCAGCCCCTCGTTGCGTTGACCTGTTTTCCACTCGTTGTATTCTACCGTATTTGCGATATTTATGACCATTATCATATAGAAACCCTGTCCCCAGCCGACGAATCCGTTGCCGAAAATCATTATTCCGAATTTAAGCATCCATAAATCGGCCGGTATCGGCAGTAGACCGCCGAGCAGTATTATGCCGTAGCCTATACTTAACGCAAGCGCTGCGCTGAAAAGCAGTTTTTTACGACCGAATTTTTTGCTTAGCCACGGGTAGAACAGCGTGAACGCCGTGCTCGTTACGGCAAACAGTACGCCGAAGAGGGTGATAAGCAGTCCGTTGTAGCCGAATTCGAAGTAGATATAGCTCATACTCAATCCGCCGCTTACGACGTTGGTGCCGACGTTAAAAATCAGGAATATCAAAGCGCACCACATAAGCTGGTCGTTTTTGATTATGATTTTGAACATATCCTTTAATTTTATCGTGGGCTGTTTTTCCGCAAACAAAGGCAGAGGCTTTTCCTTTACGCCGAACACGGTAAACATTTGGAAGCCGACCATAATTACCGCCGCGATAATGGCAATGTAGGAGTACGCTTTAACGGAATTGCCGCCGATAGTGAACCGACCCGCCGTGCAAGCGGGAACCAGTATGCCCGCAAGTCCGCTGCCGATTGCGACGAAGATATTGGTAAACGAGGTCAGCTTGTTGCGGTCGTGCTCGTTCGACGACAGGGCGGGCAACATTCCCCAATAAGAGATGTCGTTCATCGTAAAGGTTATACTGAAAAGAAAGTACATAACGGCAAGAAAGCCTATAAAATTCCAGCCCTGCAAGGACGTAGAGAAGACGGCTATGACAACGCTGCCCGTAAGAACCGCGCCTATCGTTATCCACGGTTTGAATTTTCCGAATCTTCCTCTTGTATTTTCCACGATTCCGCCCATAACGGGGTCGTTAAATGCGTCGAAAATTCTTGCGACGATAATTATTATACTGACGGAAGCGAATTGCGCGTCGGTAAGCTGTTTGGTAAACAGTATGTACGTAAGAAGGTAGGAATTGAACAGACTGTACAAAAAGTCACGTCCTACCGTTCCCAACGGGAACATGATAAGGTTTCTGTTGGACAGTCTGTCCTCGGTAACTGCGGCGGTATCCGGCATAAATCTCTCCTTTGTTTCAATGGTTTATAATTTATTATACATATTATTTCGGCGTATTTCAAGGGTGAATTAAGTTAAGGAGCGGTCGGATTACGATTATTATTTCGGAAATGCAAACGTCATGTCCACTCCATTGCAAAAAAAATCTTGACAGCGGAAATTAATACTTATATAATTAATATGTATAAATATAGCGCGTATGCCCATAAAGGTACGGAGACGATATGAAAGAAAATACAGCAAAAAACAGAATACCGAAAAAGACGGCGGTCATAATTTTAATCGCGGTCGTTGCCGTGGCGCTCATTGCAATCTCGGCAGGCGTTGCGGGGCATACCGTTTATCTCAACAACCAAAAGGCGTTAATTACCAACGAGGATACCGATTTTTCGGTGACTTCGCCGCATACTCTCACATATTATTACGCAAACGGAGTAAAGAGCGTGGACCTAAACGGTATCGTGGAGGTCAGCAAAGGCGCCAGTTTTTCCGTTATTAAATTAAAAGACGAGGACGGTTCGGTAGTAAAACCCGACGGCAACACCGTCGACGTGTCCGTCAAGTCGCAAAGGCTGGCGCAAGTCAAGGTAGTCAGCAAAAGCGGCAAAGCGTCTACCGATTACCGCATCACCGTTGCGCCCAAGTCGACCGAGGGCAACGTTATCAGTTACAACGTCGGTGGCGGAACGCTGGATCTCGACGAGGTGCTCACTCATTACAGCGGAGAAACGGACGTTGATTTACCCACGCCCGTCAAGACTTTTACGGGCGGGTCGGGCAACACCGTTAATTTTGATTTTCAGGGCTGGTATACGACCGAAAATTACGCCGAGGGCACGGAAATTTCTTCTATTCCCGCAGGCACTAAGGGAGGGGTCGAACTGTACGCCAAATTCGCCGAGCATACCATGAAAAAAGCGGCAGACGGGTACACCTATTTCTATTTCGGAAGCTATCCGCAAAATCAAGTTACGTCCTACAATCGTTTAGTGGAAATAAGAGAAAGTTCCGATTATATCAATGCCGCCAACGGCGAACAATTCTCTTACGACGGAAAACAGTACGTTAAATTCGTTCCGTCAAACTATCCCAACGTTTCGGACAACGGTTACAGCTCGAACGCGACTTACGTTTTCGAAGTCAACCCCGTAGAGTGGCGTGTATTGAAGCCGAAAAATTACAACGTTACAAACGGCGAGCAGCTTGATTTGCTGGCAACGAGCGTTCTCAACTGCGCTCCCTACGGCGAAGACGCGGGGGCTATTCAAAATTATTATAATAAAATTGCAAGCAAGATAGGCGATATCGATTCGTTTATACGTTATTATTTCGAATCCGATACGGCATACGAAAAGAGCAAGGTAAAGGTAGCTGTGGACAGCATGAGCGACGCCATATTTAAGGACGCGGCGGATAAAAATAAAATTGTTCAACGCTCATTCAGCTATTACAACAACGCTTTGGGCAACGGTACTAAGTCGTATAGTTGCAGTTTGTGGTTGCTAAATTATTCCGAGGCAATAAATACAAATTACGGATTCGAAAATGATTATACCGTAAACGACCCGTTGAGAAAAGCTATGGTGACCGATTTCGGCGCGGCAAACGGCGCGTACAGGTCTACGAGTCGTGCGTATGCGGGACAGGGCAGTTGGTGGCTTCGCGGCGCGGGCGATTACCAAGACAACGGAAAGAACGGCGCAAACGGCGACAAAGAGATAGGTTACAATTTCCGTGCAAAACGCATAGGATACGTCAAGTATACCGGCTACGTTCACACCTACACGTCGCTCAATATGACGCTCAGGAGCGGTATCAGACCCGCGGTGAGAATAACTTACGATTCCTCGTATTTTACGGCGAGTTAAACAGTCGTGCCCTTAATTACGGGTGACCGATTTTATAAAAAAGGAGAATTATTATGGCAAAATTCAACGGCGGCTACGGCGGCGGAAACAATATGCAAAACATAATGCGCCAAGCGCAAAAAATGCAACAGGAGATACAAAAGGCGCAGGAGGAACTTGCGGATACCGAGGTCGTTGCGACGGCCGGCGGCGGAATGGTCGAGGTCGTTATGACTTGCGACAGACAGCTTAGTTCCATAAAAATTCAACCCGAAGCGGTCGATCCCGACGACGTGGAGATGTTGGAAGATATGATAGTCGCGGGTATTAACGAAGCCATGAAGCTCGTCGACGAAGAAAACGAGAGAGTTATGGGACCGATAACCGGCGGAATGGGCGGAATCGGAGGGCTTTTTTAAGTGGTTCAAAGCGAGTCGATGGCGCGGCTAATCGCAATGTTTCGC
>CAYVEU010000188.1:0-1477 GCA_964450015.1 uncultured Christensenella sp.
GTTATGAGCGAATGCAGTCACGATTGCGGCAACTGTTCCGAAAACTGTTCCTCGCGCGAGGATTTTCGGGAAAAGTGCAACGAACTAAGCAAAGTTAAAAAAGTCATAGGCATTGTGAGCGGCAAGGGCGGAGTCGGCAAGTCGTCGATTACCTCTATGCTCGCCGTGCTTTCCAACCGCAAAGGGTTTAAGACCGCTATTTTGGACGCGGATATTACCGGTCCGTCCATTCCGAAAGCTTTCGGGCTTAAAGAAAAGGCGAGAGGAGAAGAAAATTTTATCTTTCCCGCGTTTACCAAAAAGGGCATAGAAGTTATGAGTATGAACCTTTTGCTGGAAGAGGAGAGTTCCCCCGTTATTTGGCGCGGTCCGGTTTTGGCGGGTGCGGTCAAACAGTTTTGGACGGACGTCGTTTGGGGCGAGGTCGACTTTATGTACGTCGATATGCCTCCGGGCACCGGAGACGTGCCGCTCACCGTTTATCAGTCCCTGCCCATTGACGGTATCGTGATAGTTACTACTCCGCAGGAGCTCGTTACGGTCGTAGTCGAAAAAGCCGTCAATATGGCGCGCATGATGAAAGTGCCGATTATCGGATTGGTGGAAAACATGAGTTATCTAAACTGCCCTAAGTGCGGAGAGAAAATTCCCGTGTTCGGAGAGAGCAAGCTCGAAGATACCGCAAAAAAATTCGGGATTAGCAATATTGCCCGTCTTCCGATAACACAAGATATAGCTTCGCAGTGCGACCAAGGGCTTATAGAACTGTTCGAAGGCGATTGGTTGGACGGTTTAAGCGCGGTAATTGACAGCACTTTGGGTAACGAATAACATACGAATATCAACCTTTGAATTTACCCCGTCGAATAAGGTACTCAAAACACAAGTTCGGGAGCCTTAACAAGGGTCGAAAACGACTCTTTTCGACGGGGTATGTTTTAGGGTGAAAATGGGCAAAAACCACAATATATTGTGTTTTAAAAAAATGTGCAATCAATATGTTGCAATATGTTGACAATGAAAATCGGCTGTGCTATAATCGGTCTTGCTGACAAAAAGAGGAGGACGAAAAGGAAATGTTCAGAGTAAAGAAAAGAGACGGAAAAATAGCGCCGTTCGACATCAAAAAGATAACGGAGGCGATAAAGAAAGCGTTTAACGCGCAGTCGGTGGACTACAACGACGATATATTGGATATGCTGTCGCTTAAAGTCGCCGCGGATTTTGCAAAAAAGATAAAAGACGGTATAGTTACCGTAGAAGATATACAGGACAGCGTAGAAGTCGTACTTATTCAGGCGGGCTACGTAAGCGTTGCGAAATGCTACATTTTATATCGCAAACAAAGAGAGAAAATAAGAGATATCAAGTCCACGATTTTGGACTATAAAGAGATAGTAAACAGCTACGTTAAGGTAAGCGACTGGCGCGTTAAGGAAAATTCCACCGTTACTTATTCGGTAGGCGGACTTATCCT
>CAYVEU010000188.1:1577-3994 GCA_964450015.1 uncultured Christensenella sp.
ATGGTAAACTTCCTCGGCATTATGCAAAACGAGTGGGCGGGCGCGCAGGCGTTTTCCTCCTTCGATACTTACCTTGCGCCGTTCGTAAAGGCGGACAATTTAACTTATAAAGAAGTCAAGCAGTGCATCCAGAGTTTTATCTACGGCGTCAACACTCCGTCGCGTTGGGGCACGCAGTCGCCGTTTACCAACATCACCTTAGACTGGGTGGTTCCCAACGACCTTGCGGAATTGAACGCGATAGTCGGCGGCAAGGAAATGGACTTCAAATATAAGGATTGCGTAGAAGAAATGCGCATGGTAAACAAGGCGTTTATCGAGATTATGATAGAGGGCGACGCCAACGGCAGAGGCTTCCAATATCCTATACCTACGTATTCCATCACCCGCGACTTCGACTGGTCGGAAACCGAGAACAACCGTTTGCTTTTCGAGATGACCGCTCGTTACGGCACCCCGTATTTCTCGAACTATATCAACAGCGATATGGAGCCGAGCGACGTAAGAAGTATGTGCTGCCGTTTAAGACTCGATTTGAGAGAATTGAGAAAGAAGAGCGGCGGTTTCTTCGGAAGCGGCGAGAGCACGGGAAGCATCGGCGTAGTTACCATTAACATGCCGAGAATCGCGTACCTTTCCAAAAACGAAGAAGAGTTCTATGCTCGCCTAACCCACATGATGGACATAGCTGCTCGCAGCTTGAAAGTAAAACGCAACACGGTTACGAAATTACTGAACGAGGGACTTTATCCGTACACAAAGCGCTATTTGGGAACCTTTGACAACCATTTCAGTACAATCGGACTTATCGGTATGAACGAAGCCTGCCTCAACGCTTGCTGGCTTGGAGAGGACTTGACCAACGAAAAGGCGCAGGAATTTACCAAGAACGTTCTCAACTATATGCGCAATAAATTATCCGATTATCAGGAAGAGTACGGCGACCTTTACAATTTGGAAGCGACCCCTGCGGAATCAACGACTTACCGTCTTGCAAAGCACGACAAGAAGCGTTATCCGGATATTATTACCGCTTCCGAGAACGGACGTACTCCGTATTACACCAACAGCTCGCACTTGCCCGTAGGATATACCGAGGACATCTTCACGGCGTTGGATATTCAGGACGAATTGCAAACCCTTTACACGTCCGGTACCGTTTTCCACGCTTTCCTCGGACAAAAGCTTCCCGATTGGAGAGCGGCGGCGAATCTCGTAAGAAAGATTGCGGAAAACTACAAACTGCCGTATTACACCATGAGCCCGACGTATTCCGTATGCGCCGACCACGGCTATATCACCGGCGAGTATTACGAATGCCCGAAATGCGGCAAGGCAACCGAGGTTTACAGCCGTATAACCGGTTACTACCGTCCGGTTCAGAACTGGAACGACGGCAAGCTCGAAGAGTTTGCAAACCGCAAAGTTTACGATATTGACAATTCCGTATTAAAGCGTCCCGACGCGGTTCAGGCTAAGGCATGCACGGAGTGCAAAGAAGAGGAAGTCAAGACGAACGAAATCTTGCTCTTTACGACTAAGACCTGCCCCAACTGCAAAATGGCAAAACTTATTTTGGACAAGGCGGGAGTCGAGTACCGCGCGATAGACGCCGAGGACCAAAAGGACTTGACGGTTAAGTACGGCGTTAAGAAAGCGCCCACGCTTTTAGTTCCTAACGGAAACGGTTTGGACGTATATGACAATGCAAGCAAGATTAAGGGCTTTGCGGAAAACAAGTAATTGAAACCATATTCATCGCGCAATATTGCGCGAGTGAAAAGCTAATAGTGAATAGTGAAAAGTTGCGGATAACTAAAGGAGATAAAGGCTGTTTAAACCTTTAACTTTCAAAAAGTGAAAACCGCGCTTTTCGCTTTTTGCCCTTGCGGGGGTACAGTAGGGGTGCAAAAGCTCCCTGCGAGCTTAGATGTAAGAAACGCGGACTGCGTTTCTTCCGTATGAGTCCGACTAATGCGGAAAAAAATTTTATCCGCACAAAGCAACGCGACTGCGAGTAAAATTCCGCATTACGAGTGGTCGGAAGGAGTATTTATGGTGGATGTTATTGTTATCGGCGCAGGAATGGCGGGTATGACCGCCGCGCTCAATTCGTTGAGAAACAGCAAATCGGTTTTGATTTTGGAAGAGGAAACCGTCGGCGGGCAGATTGCTTCTTCGCCGAGGGTGGAAAATTTCCCGTCCGTGCAACAGATAAGCGGTTTGGACTTGTCGAACAATCTTTTCGAGCAGGTTATGAACTGGGGCGCGGAATTCGAGCTCGAAAAGGTCGAGAGTATCGAAAAGAACGGCGACGTCTTTACCGTGAAAACCGATTACGGCACACACGAGGGGAAAGCCGTCATTATTGCAAACGGCGTAAAGCATAAGCATTTGGGTTTTGCAAACGAAGAGGA
>CAYVEU010000189.1:0-3967 GCA_964450015.1 uncultured Christensenella sp.
CCACCAGCCAGACTGGTGGTTTACTTTAGCCGCTATCGTTCCGATATCGGCTAAATTAAAATATCCGCCATTTTTGACGGATATTATTTTTTATTTTGTCGAATACTTTTTCGTTTCGGGCGCGTAAAGCCTGCGGCTATACGCTGTTCGGAAGAAAGGTGGAGAGGTGTGAAATTTTTCCCGAAACCGAACCGTCGGCGTACTAAGTACGCTAGGTGACGGCTTTGGAAAAGCTCTCGAAAACTATAAATAAAAAAATCCGCCATTTTCATGACGGACATTTTTTAAATTTTAAGAATATTTTTTTCGAGAGCGTAAAGTTCGTACCTATACGCTGTTAGATTTAATTGAGCTTGCCGAACTTCTCATATACTCCGTCCGCTTTCCCTGCTCCTTCGACTTCTATCTTGATATTGATAGGTATTCCGTCTTTCGCGGCTTGTACGGGACGAAAGTCAACGTGCTTAACGTTTGCTCCATCTTCCGCCACGGGATAAGCAACTTGTCTCATTACCGGCTGTTCGCCTGCGTATCTATGTTCAACAACTTGCGGACAAGCAATCACCGGCTCTTGCACAACCATATGGCGTTGCATCGGCTGCTGTTGCATGCAAGGCGGAACGGATTGCTGATACGCCGACTGTTGCGGCATCATAGGTTGCATATAGGGCATTTGAGGCATCATGGGTTGTTGCATATAAGGCATCATAGGCGGCATCATAGGTTGCTGCATATAAGGCATCATAGGCGATTGCATGAAAGGCATCATAGGCGGCATCATAGGTTGCTGCATATAAGGCATCATGGGCGATTGCATAAAAGGCATCATCGGCTGCTGCATTATAGGCATTACTATGGGTTGCAATACGGACTGAACTTGCGGTTGCGCGGGTGCCGCAGCGGGTGCGGGAGCAGGCGCAGGTGCAGGCGCTGCCGCAACGGGTGCGGGCGCGGGCTGAGGTGCAGGTTGAGGTGCAGGCGCGGGCGCAGGCTGAGGCGCGGGCGCTTGTTCCGCAGCGGACGTCAACGCTATGTTTATAGGTATCGCCGTAGGCGCGGGCGCAGGTGCAGGTACCGGTGCAGGCTGAGGCGCGGGCGCAACCATTACGGGTGCGGGTGCAGGCGCCTGTATATATTGAGGAACGACCTGCGGCTGCTGTTGCGGCGGCGCAGGAATCTGAACGTATATCGGAGAAAGCTGCTCCGCAGTCGGATCGTTGATGAGTTGCGCGATTTGTTCGGGCGTAAGCTCTTGACCGTTCCCCATTTGAATAGGTTGTTGCATCATATACTGAGGCTGTACGCTCTGTTGATACATATTTCCGTCTCCTAATGCTACTTGATGTGCTTCGGGTACTTGCGACGTACTCTTTACCTTGTTTTTGGGCTGTTTCATTGTTGCGTTCTTAGCTCCTTTCTCTTTATGAGTTACTTTTTGAGTTGCTTTTTGAGATGCTTTCGGCTTCTTATTCCTTACGGAGTGCGCGATCAACAGTGCCACTACGGTTATCGAACTGATGACGAAAACACCGCAAAGCACGCACAATACGATTGCCAACGGCTCTTTGTTCAACAACGCTGTAACTATCGATTTAAAAATGTTGCCCGACGCGCCTAGTGCCGATTGCAATAAAACCTGTTGCATGTTTTCTCCTGTTTTTTTCGATTTGAGGATACACCCCTATATGTATAGCATTTTACTACAATTTCCGTAATTGTCAAGCTTTTTTTTGAAATTTCTTTGATTTTTTCCCTAAAATCACCTCTCCCGAACGCTTTCGCGCCCGAAAAAACGACGCCCTAAAATTGCGAAAATCGCTTGAAAATCAACGCTTATAACATCATATTGTATCCGCTTCCGAATTTTATATCATTATATAGTATACGCTCGCCTGTGCCTTTATGCTTCGTTCCGGCCGATGGCTGTTTGAAAATTTTTTCGGGAAAATATCGCCCGTCGCGGCGGATAAATCGAAAAACGCGCGCAACTCTCCTTTCGCGCACGCCCCGAACGCCGAATCAAAGTCCGAAAACCGCCGCCGACAAATAGAGTCCGGCAAGCGAAGCCGCCATAGTGGGCACGGCCGTGAATACTCCGTATTTGATAAACTGCAAAAAGCCGAATTTTACGCCGTGGGATTTTAAAATATTCAGCCACATTATCCCCGCCAATGCTCCCACGGGCGTCAAATACGCGCCTATATTGGAACCGATAACGGCGGCAAACAGCGCGCAATGCGGGTTTGACGCGTACGAAACGACCGACCCGAACAACACGCTCATCGGGATATTGTTGATAAGGTTTGCGAATAAAAACGACGTAAAACCGTAACTCAATATGGAATATTTGCCCGCGTCGAGCCCTTTTCCCAAAATCTCGGTAATGCCGCACTTATTCAGCGCCAATACCATAACGAACATCGAAATGACGAACGGAATCAGCTCCCACGGACACCGCGCGAGCGTTCGACCCGCCATTAGCGGTTTTTGGCGTTTACAAAGCGAATAAACGATTGAAAATATCAAAAGTCCGACGGCAAACGCCAGCGATATATACCACATTTCGAAATTAAGATAGGAAGAAACCGCAAGTAGCACCGTACAAAGCGCCAAACAGCACAACCCCACTATCAGCGACGGCTTGTCGTTTATTTCCGCTTTCTCCGCAACGCCGGCTATAGGCGCGGAAAGTTTTTTGCGGAAAATAAGATACACGACGACAAACCCCGTAATTCCCGCAAAAAGCGCGGGGAAAAGCATGACTATAAAATACCGTCCGAAGTCCACTCCGTAGGACGTTGCAAGGTAGATATTGGTCGGATTGCCGATAATAAGCGTCAAACTCAAACTGTTTGCCGCCACGAACTCGCCGACGAGATACGGCACGCAATCCACCTGCGCGTTTTTTGCGTAGTAGCAAATAAACGGCGTAAAGGTCAGTATAACTATATCGTTGGAAGTAAAAACGGTCAAAACGGACACCAAAAGATACAGCGTTACGAAAAACCGCTTTTGACTGCCGCGGACCTTGGTCAAACTCTTGGTCGCAAGGTATCGGAAAAAGCCCGCTTCATCCAAAAACACCGAAAGAGCGGTATTCGAAATAAAAAGCGTGAGAATTTTAATAGGGTTTATTGCGTTGTTCGCGGTAAGTCCGCTAAACACCTCGCCGAACCCGATAGACCCGACCGCCAAAAGCACGAGCGCGCCCAAAAGCGCGACGATCCAGTAAGTGCCGACGGAAATTTTCTTGTCTGACGACTTTATTCCGATACAAACAGTCGGCTTTAATAATATTGCCACAAACATTATCAAACAAGTAACGACTGCAATTATTAGAGTAAGTATCATTATTATTGTAAATATTCGAACTTATACGGTTTGTTTTCGCAATATTTTTCCATAAGATGAGAACGCGACTTAATCACCAGGTTTTCGTTGCACCCGTAGAACACGCCCCAGCCTATTTCCTGTATAACAGGCGACTCTATGATTACTTCTTTCAATTCGCGGCAGCCTCTAAACGCGGTATCCTCGAATATCGTAACCGATTCGGGAATTACTATTCTTTCCAAATTTTCGCATCTGAAAAACGCTCCCTCGCCTATTATTCCCACACTGTCGGGAATAATTATCTCTTTAAGGTACCTGCAATCGCTGAAAGCCCAGTCGTGTATTCTTACGACGCTATCGTATATTTCATAGCTTTCGTCGGTTTTCCCTGCGGGATAACACAATATCTCCGACCTGTTTTTATTAAACAAAATGCCGTCTACGCATTTGAAATGGCGGCTTTTTGTATTGATGCTGATAGATTTTAAGTTTGCGCACCCCCTGAAACATCCGGTGCCGATATTATTTATATTGTCACCGAGCTCTACGGTTGCCAAATTGACGCAATCTTTAAAGACGTTTTTTCCGAGTCTGCTGACGCTGTTCGGTAACTTTACCGTTTTCAAAGACGCGC
>CAYVEU010000190.1:0-3946 GCA_964450015.1 uncultured Christensenella sp.
ATATTAAACGGCGAACTTAGGGCGGGAGAAATGCTTCCGTCCATTCGCGCGTTGGCGAGGGATTTACGTATAAGCGTAATTACGGTAAAGAGCGCGTGGGAGATGCTGGAAAACGGCGGATTTATCGTAACCAGACAGGGAAAAGGTTGTTTTGTGCGCGATAATCACCCGCAGGCGTTGGAAGATAAGAGAATGCGTCTTGCCGAGGAACGGTTGAAAAAAGATTTGCCGTTTTATAAAGGGCTTGGGTTGAGTAAGGACGAGCTGATAGAGTTAATTAGCAAACAATACGAATGAAAGTTATATTTGCCTAACGGCAAGTTATATTCGGCTAACGCCGAGTTATATTTTGCCGATGGCAGAGTTGAGGATAATTTAAGAAGAAAACAGCCGTTATTTCCTTTCTTATCCTTAACTTTTAGTCATCAGGCTAAAAATATAACTTTGCGTTAGCGAAATATAACTGCTTGCATCGCAAGCAATATAACTTTGCGCAAGCAAAATATAACTACGCAATCGATTTTTATCGGTTGCATTTTTTTGCCATAAGTAAATAAAGAAAAAATTCGCGTAAGCTCTTGAAATAATATTTGCTTTATTATATAATATATAAAAAGCTACGACTATGCCCTTTTGAGGGCGGTGCGTTTTACGGTATCGGGACGCGGTTCGGCAGCGGAAAAGAAGAAGCAGGAGATTTATTTTATGAGAGGCAAGTATAAGAGCGGACAAAGACGTGTGGTAACGGGTTCTACGTACAAGATTGTCATCGCGGCGATAGCCGTTTTGGCGGTCGCGTTGGTATTATTGCTTCTTGCTTTTCTCCCCGCAGTCGAGGACGAGATTACCGTGCCGAGAACGATAGTCAGTATCGAGAGCGAACAATCGGCGATAGGTATGTCGTCAAAGCCGTCGCTTTTGTACGTCAAGGTCACCTATTCCGACGGAACTACCGATACCGTTCCGTTATCGGAAACGAATTATACAGGTTTGGATTTGTCGACGGAAGGCACGCAAAAGGTTGCGTTGAGCTATGGCGGGTTTGAACAAATTATCGAATTCCACGTACAAAACGTGGACTGCGTTTTGGAATACGAAGCCGGTCAAGGCGGGTCTGTTTCCGGCGAAACCAAACAGTACGTTGCAAACGGCGGAACGGGCGCGGCGGTGAGAGCGGTACCCGAAAGAGGATACGTTTTCGTCGGTTGGGACGACGGATACCCGAATGCGCTACGTCAGGATACGGGCGTTACGGCTAACATCAAACACATTGCGAAATTCGAAAAAGCGCAGTACGTAGTCAGGTTCTATCTTCCCGACGGAACGGTTGCTACCGAGGAAGTCGTGCAGTACCAGTCGCGCCCGACGAAAGTTCCGAGCGCGGAAACCGACCCGAGAATGAAAGTCTACGGATACAAATTCGTGGGTTGGGTACCGAACGACTATTCCGAAATAACGAGAGATACGGATATTTTCCCGTCTTACGAGCGCACGGCTACGGACGTTTTCGTCACGATACCGTCAGACATTTACGGCAACGCAATGGGCGAAATAAGCGATACGAGCAGCGATATGTTGCAGTATTACGCGCACGACGAAACCGCGACTATTACCGTAAAACCGTACAATTCCCGAGAGTTTGCGTATTGGCTGGTTACCGATACCGACGGCAACAGCGTACGCGTCGACCCGATGGATACGAAAACGATACGGGTAGGAATTGTCGGCAACGAATTGACGTTCGAGTCCAATTCCTCGGGTAGCTCGAAGACGGAATACGTTTTGAGCTTTACGCCGAACGACGATATAGAGCAAATTAACGTTCAAGCGATTTTCGCATACAGTTCCAGCACGATAACTTTCGTGAATTACCAAAACCCCGCAAACGGCAACGTGGAATTTACGGTCGAGAACTTGACGTTCGGCGATTCGATAGGTTCGAGATTCTCGTCGGGGACCATTCCGGATCCTGCGGACGTTGTCGGTATGTCGTTCGACTACTGGTACGTTTTGGGCGACGAAACGCAAACGAAGATAGACGGCACGGAGACGTTCCAGCAGCCCGCGACTTTGGTTGCGAAATGGACAAGGAAACAATATATAGTAAAGTTCGTGTGGGGCGAGAAGACTTTCCACGAAATAAGCGTATCCTATCAGGACACGCTTGCAAGCGGAATAGGACGGACGGACAGCGATAGCGGCGTGCGGTTCGATAACGGGTTCCCGTCGCGGGATCCGCAAAATACCAATTACCGTTTCGTCGGCTGGCAGGATCAGCTTACGGGTATTGCCGTGGACGCGAAAACCGCGCTTTACGCCGCGTCCGAGCACGTGGCAAACGCCGATTTTACGGAAAACAATACGCTGTATTATATCCCCATTTGGGAGCCGATAAAGCACGTGCTTTCCGTCGGCGTAGAGGGTTCGGGCGGCGTTAAGCTGGTTGAGAACCCCAACGTTTTCGATACCGACCACCGTCCTTTGGAAAAGGTCGAGGACGTCTTCGGCGAACGGGTCATCGAGCAGGACAAGAAATACGCGCTGCTCGTCGAAGCCGCCGAGGGCTACAAAATAAAGAGGATAATTTGGCATTACGACGACGCCGAAGTTATAAACGACTATTCGAATGAAAATATTACGGAAACGCAATTCAATATTTTCGAAGATAAGGAAAACTACGTTTTAGTAGAATTCGAGGTCATTAAGCTGAAAGTCAAAATCAAAAACGGCACGCCCGACTATTACGGACACGTCTATTACGGCGACGCGGAAACGCCGTATTCGGCAGATTTATTCGATTTGACGGTAAATTACAACGCCAACGCCAAGCTTAAAATCGAAAGCTATAACGAAACGTATTCCATAGAGGATATAAGAATAAACGGCGTAAGCATAGGCGACGTGTTCGACGAAACTTTGTCATATACTTTGGTTTTGCCGCAAATAAAAGAAGAAGTTACGGTGGAAATAGTCTATTCGACGAGAAAATACCGCGTCGAGTTCCATTTGGGCAACGGCGGAAGCGCGTATATAATCGATTTGTTCGATCAAAGCGTCAAGACGGAGATAGGGGATTATGCCGAGTACGAGTACGCGTACGGAACTTTGGCGTACTTTAAGATAGAGGCGCAAAACGACTTTTCCGCGAGGAAAATTTTGCGCAGTATCCGCTATAACGGCGAACTTATAGAGCTGTTTACCAACAATGCGGTCGCCAATTTGACGCTTTACGGTTGGGATATAAACGACGAACCGTACGGTATAGGACTGTCCTATATCAACGGCTATTACTATTACGACTACGGTACGGTAAATTACGGCGGCGTGGATTACACGTATTGCGAAGATATAGACAGGCGGGAAACGAAGCTGTTTATCAAGACGGAAATCCGCGGCGAAACGGTCTACGGCGAGTTGAGCGAGGGCGCGGAAAATTACGACGCGGTTCTCGGCTTTGCCCGTATCGAACTGAACGTAGCGGCGAAAACTGTATCCAACACGTCGATATCGAGAGACAGAAGAATTACCGCGTTGAGTTTCCGTTTGTCGGTAGTCGAACACGGCAACTTCAATTTCGGGTTTGACGATATAGGGTACGAGGTGACTGCCGTTGCCGACGACAAGGGCGACGTCGTTATAAGCAACGCAAATCCCTCGTATATGGGTTCGAGCGTTTTGACGGCTACGCCGAAATCGGGGTATTACGTATCCGGTTACAGAATAAACGGCGGGGAAGTCGTGCCCGTGCACAACAACAAAGAGGGCGAAAAGATTCGTTTGCAGCTTGACGGCATCGCTTGCGACAGCAACGTGGAATTTATCTTCGAAACGATAACCTACCGAATTACGGTTTTGGCCAAATAGTCTCGCGGCGCGGTAAATCCATTCGGATGCGGCTGGAACGGCGCAACGCTCAATAATTCGCTCTCGCAAAGTTTCGACTATC
>CAYVEU010000191.1:0-3938 GCA_964450015.1 uncultured Christensenella sp.
ACTCACTTTGCGAATACCCTAAAGCGTGCATAAGCGCGGCAGTCGGTGCATTCGATTTTATTACCGACGTGAGCGATAAGAGCAAGCTCATAAATGCCAACACGAGCCCGATAATCAACATCATCACCGTCATCATTTTGCCGCTGTAATCTTCCATGCTCATAGACATTTGCACCATTGCAGCAAAACAAAAGCCGCCGAACGCTATGAAAAACAATAAAGACGGACGGCTTTTCAATATGTTTCTTCTCAGCTCATTTAAAAACGCAATTTCCCGCTTAGGCTCTTTAACCGTACGAATTTTGCGGGGTTTATCTCGCAATAAATCGTATGCTGAACGTTTCAATGTAAAATAGCCCGCAAATATCGCGAACATAGAAAATAAAAGCGACGGTATAATTATTAAAAGTACGACAACCGAAAAATGAAAATTCATTTCTACCGTAGGCAATAATCCGCCCTCGTTTTGAACCGAATAAAATTTCGACATCATGCACCAAGCTACGCCAACGCCTAACGCCGTACCTATCAACACGCTGAGACCGAACGAAGAAAACCCCAAAGCAAGCCGCATATCGGAATATCCCATGGCTTTTAATATCCCCAGCACCTTACGCGATCGTGATATATATTGATTTATATAAAAAATCAACAAGAACAATCCCGTCAGCGAAAGACAGCCACCCGTCACAAAACATACGACTTTACCGGTCGCCGATATAGCGTCGTAAGCTATCTTCATTTGCTCGCCGCTAATCATACTTTCTATTACCGCAAGATCAATATTATAGTTGATAAAGAGCGCGCATACGCACGTCGTGCAAAAAGATACAATTATTACACCGATTAATTTTAAACTGTCCTTTATTCCGACTATCATGTTTACCAACCTATTTCGTATGCCGATTTACGCTTGGTATTTTCATACGCGTCAACTATTTGTCCGCTGTTCATGCGTATAACTTTTCCGGCCATTTCCGCAATATTTGCGTTGTGCGTAACCATAATAACCGTGAATCCGTATTCGGTTTGCAATTTCGCGATATAGCCCAAAACCGACCTTCCGGTTTTTTCGTCCAATGCTCCCGTCGGTTCGTCTAAAAATAACACTTTCGGCAATTTCGCCAAAGCACGAGCAATAGATACCCTCTGCTGTTCGCCGCCACTCAATTCATTAGGATATTTTTTTAGTTTATCTTGAAGCCCAACCGACTCTATTATGGCTTTATAATCGCGGTTATTTGATAAATTTGCACCCATTTTGACGTTTTTATCCACGTTCATGTGTGGCAAAAGATAATAATTTTGAAAAACGAACCCCACGGTATTTTTGCGAAATTCCGTCAATTCTTTTTCGTTTAACTTCGTTATATCCGTTTCGTCGTATTCTATACTGCCGCTATCCGCACGTTCCAATCCGGAGACGACGTTTAATAACGTGGACTTCCCCGAACCCGACGCACCTAAAATAACGTAAAAATCGCCGTCCTCTATTTCAAACGAAACGCCTTTCAAGACTTCGATTTTATTGTCCTTTTCTCCAAAGCTTTTCTTCACGTCGTTAACTCTAATCATTTTTTACCGCCCTTTATTCTTGTTATTAATCCTATAAATACGTCGGTCATCATTAAGCTTATTTCCTCTTCTGTAAAATTACAGGTATTTGTGTTTTTAAGCGTAGCTATTCCGTGCGTATATATCCATAAATGACTGTATAAAGTCTTTGCCGCACCTTCTTCTAAACCGTACTGATTGATTATAGACTGCAAAATTTCGTCGTAATTGTCGTCAACGTTCGGTAAAACGCTCACAATATTGCCTTTATCGGCTTGCTCGCCCATAAACAATAATCGGAATAATTTCGGTTCGTCTGAAGCAAATTTTATATACTGTTCTCCCACGCCCTTAAACGGCATTGGACTTTGCACCCCTTTTTTAACGTAACCGTTATAAACTTCTTTCGCCAATCGTAAAACTTCCCGACGAACTTCTTCCATATTTTTAAACAGTCCGAAAATAGGACAGGATGAACTTCCCATTTTCTTTCCCAACGCCCTAGCGGTAAGCCCTTCCGTTCCGTTCTCTCGAACAAGCTCCAAAGCTAAATTAACAATATCGTTTCTCGTAAATTTCGATTTAGGCGGCATACTTCCTCACTTTTATAACAAGCGTTATATAACATATGTTCTATATTATCACGGCTATTGTTTATTGTCAAGTTAAAACGTAAAAAAAAGAGCTTTGCGCCCTTTAAAATAGAAATTAAATTGGGTTTTATTTACAGCCTCATCAAATTAGCCAGCTCTTTATCCGTCAAATATCGATACGCCCCTCTGCCGAGCCCCCCTAATTTTACGTCGCCTATCCTTATTCTTTTTAAAAATACGACCTCTTTTCCGATAGATTCGAACATCCTGTGTATTTGACGGTTGCGCCCCTCGTATATGGTAACTTCGTACCTAGATTCTTCTCCCTCTTTTTCGAGCAGTTTAATTTTACTGCGGTGCAATTTAATACCGTCGAGAACTATACCGTTTCGTAGCCTAGCCAAATCGCTTTCGGGTATATCGCCTTGAACTTTTGCTACGTATGTTTTGGGCACTTCTCCCGACGGATGTGTCATGCGGTTTGCAAAATCGCCGTCATTAGTCAATAGCAAAAGCCCTTCGGTATCGTAATCCAATCTACCTATCGGAAAAATTCTCTTATCTGAAAAGTCTTTCAAATAATCCATGACGGTTTTTCGCCCTTTTTCGTCTTTCACCGTGCAAACACAACCTTTAGGCTTATGGAACATAATATAAAAATTGCGAACCGCAAGCGTAATTTTTTTGCCTTCAACCGTTACGGTGTCGTTGAATTCGTCTATTTCAGCTCCCAACGCCGTAACCGTTTTGCCGTTAATTTTAACCTTGCCGTCCGCAATCAGCGCGTCCGCCGCTCTACGCGAACATATGCCGCAGGACGCTATATATTTATTGATACGCATTTTAACCGCCTATTTTGATATTCATATTTTAGATTTTAATATAAATATCGACAAATTGCAAGCGTATTGGAAACGTTACGAATTTTCCGCTTCGATAGAAGCAAACGCCTCGTCCATAAGCCGTGCGCAATCATTGAACATATCGTAGCGATTTAATACCACGCTGACAACTGTCCTTCCGTCTCTTTCCGCACTTGCGATAAGACACCTGCCCGCGTCTTTGGTAAAGCCGGTTTTGATACCGTTCCCGCCTTCATAAGTGGACAAAATTTTGTTTTTATTCGACCAAAATCGCTTATTTTCGCCCTCTCCGACGGTTATAAACTTTGTTGATACTATTTCTTTAAAAATGGGGTTTTTCATCGCAGTGCAACCGATAACACACAAATCGTATGCGGACGTATAGTGATTTTTATCGTGCAAACCGTGCGGATTGACAAAATGCGTGTCTTTTAATTCCATCATTTCCGCTCGAAAATTCATCATATCGGCAAAATTTTCAACACTTCCCGCAACGTGAAGCGCAAGAGCCGTAGCCGCATCGTTACCGCTTCTCAACATTAAGCCGTAAAGAAGTTCTTTCACGGTCAATTTTTCGCCTTCTTTTAAATAAATCGAACTGCCTTCAATCCCTACCGCAGCTTTCGGTATCGTCACAACTTCGTCCAAATTGCAATTTTCCACGCAAACAAGAGCCGTCATAGTTTTGGTTGTGCTTGCCATCGGCAACCTTAAATGCTCATTTTCCGATTTGAAAACGCGCATGTTTTCCACGTCCATAACGATATATGCACTTCCAGAAGCAGCATTTGCCTCCAAATTACCGTTCAATGTAGCAAACCACATGCCGAATACCGCGCCGCAAACCAAAATTGCGCAAAAAATTACTTTGACAAAAATTCCAAAACGTTTTCCGCGTATTTTTCCCACTTATTTTCACCTCCGTCCA
>CAYVEU010000192.1:0-3842 GCA_964450015.1 uncultured Christensenella sp.
TGTATCTATCCAAAAAGGTAGGGCATAAGGAGAGTTTGACGAGCGTATCCACCATTGCCGACGGTATTGCCGTCAAGACCCCCGGAGATACCACTTTCGAGATGTGTCAAAAGTACGTCGACAAAATAGTAACCGTAACGGACGACGAAATTTCCGCGGCTATACTTGCGTTAATGGAACAGCAAAAACTGGTCGCCGAGGGCGCGGGAGCAACTGCGGTGGCGGCGGCGATGTTCAATAAGCTTCCCATAAAGGGCAAGAAGACGGTTTGCATAGTTTCAGGCGGCAACATAGACGTTACCATTTTATCGCGCGTCATAAAGCGCGGACTTTTGATGTCGGGACGGAACTGCCAATTGAATATAGAGTTGTTCGACAAGCCCGGTCAGCTTCAAAAGGTTTCCACGATAATAGCGCAAGAGGGCGGGAACGTAATTTCCGTTCATCACGAGCGCTCCAACGAGGGCAGCGATATCAACGGGTGCTATTTGAGGCTGGAACTCGAAACGCGCAACTTCGAGCATATCGAACATATCCGCAAAACGCTTACGGATAACGGTATCAAAATATTAAATTCATAAAATACAAGGAGAAACAATTATGTCCAAAGTAATTCATACCGACAGCGCGCCCGCCGCGATAGGACCGTATTCGCAAGCCGTGGTTTGTGGCAATCTCGTCTTCACCTCAGGGCAAATCCCTATCAATCCGAAGACGGGCAACGTGGAAGCCGAGGGGATAGAGGCGCAAACCGAGCAGGTCATGAAGAACCTGTCCGAAGTTTTGAAAGCCGCGGGGACGTCTTGCGAAAAGGCTGTTAAGACCGTTTGCTTTTTGAGCGATATGGCTAACTTTGCCAAGTTTAACGAAGTCTACGCCAAGTACTTTACCGGAAAACCCGCAAGAAGTTGCGTGGCGGTTAAAGACCTGCCCAAGGCAGTATTAGTCGAAGTCGAAGTAATTGCCGAACTGTGAGGCTTCGTATAGGTACGGGCTTTACGCAACCGAAACAAGAAATATAATTTTATTAATAAATAAGGGTATTCGTCAAAATGGCGGATGCTTTTATTATGGATTCGGTTGCGTAAAGCCCGCGCCGCTCCGAAGCCTTACGGGTGTACAAAAAACTAGTGTGTCCGTCAAATGGCGGATATTTTTATTATAAAACCTTCCACCTTTTCAAGGGGGAAGGTGGCTCGCGAAGCGAGACGAATGAGGGTTTGTTGATTTCGGCACCCTCATCAGTCAACCTACGGTTGACAGCTTCCCCCTTGGGTATAAGGGGGAAGCTTATAATGTGGTTAAATAACGCATTCAAGTACCCATTTATAATATATCGGGTTCCCTAAAAAAGCAGAAACCGCTGCGTGCGAAATTCCGTTTCACGAGTGGTCGGGCGGTTTGTTTGCCTTTTGAAAGATTGAGATTATCGCGCATATAATTCCGCCTAAGGGGAACACGACCCAACCGGGGTGCCATAGGTTCCAGACAAAGCCTATCAGCAGGAAAACGCCCGTAGCGGTAAGCATTATCGCGCCGCATACGGCGTCATAGATATTGTTCGGCGAGTCGTGACGACGGCGTAGGCGCGATTCGCGGTTATATTCTTTGATATCGAACTTTTGGTGCTGGATGCCGAGATAAACGATTCCGCCGATTATAAACGAAATTACGAACATGAAAACGGCAGCGGCAATCAGTCCGTCGTAGCCTTCGATTTTTGCCACGTTGACAGTCACGGCGAGCGCAATCGGGGCAATGATAAGGGCGGATATAAATGACGCCATTTTAACGGCGAATTTCTTTCCGAATACGTTTTTTTCTTCTTCGCTAAGTACCTCGTCCATTTCCGGAGAACGCCGTTGAAAATTCTCGCGGCTTATCCCCGACGATATGAAGAGGAAGACGGCGACGCACGTGCATATTATCGCCGCTATGCCTATGACTATCCGAAGCGGTTCCGACGGTCCGCGCCCGCCGCGACTGCCTCCGATAAAGATAATCGCCAACGCCGCGCTTATAATAATCAAGGTTACGCCAATCGCAATGCGTCTTGAAAATTTGTCTATATGCTTGATGAACTCTATTTTAGTCGCCGTATTTCGTTTTAATTTCGCTTCGGTTTCGCTATTCATTTCGTTTTGGATTTCGCTATTGGAAATTATTTCGCCAATCGCTTCGTTATTGTCTTTTTCGGCGTTTTGAGTGACGTCGCCTCTCAGTAACGCGTCCATAGTGACGTCGAACTTATCGCAAAGCATAATTATCTTTTCCGTTTCGGGATATGCCTCGCCCGTTTCCCATTTGGATACGGATTGGCGGGAAACGTTCAATTCTTCCGCAAGCTGTTCTTGCGTAATTTTATTGGTTCGTCTAAGATATTGTAAATTTTCGGAAAACGACATTGATACCTCCTGTCAGCAAGATTATTATAACCTCTCCGTTAAGAGCAAACAACCGCTTTTCGATTGCTTTTTGGGTGAAAACGGCGCAACTTTGGGTTGCGCCGTTGAAAATACGCATATTTTTCCGTCAAGACGAGAGGCTCGCGGCTTTTTTAAGTGCGAAGGTTCATAAACGCGGCGAGCAGCGCCTTTACTTCGGCGCGGGTCGTATCGGCGTCGGCGCAGGCGCCCCAGAATATTTCGCTGTTTTCCGATTGCAAACCAACGTACGCCACGGCGACTACGTGCGAGTCGTCGTCTTCACGCTTGTGCTGGGTGTAGACTTGCAATTCGTATTTCACGTCGGTAAAACTTTTCAGGGCGTTGTCGGCGGCGTCGAGAGCGTCGCTGCCGACGGCGCGCAGGGTGGTTTCCCTCCCGTCGTAGATTACGGTTAGCGCCGCTTTTACGCCGTCTTCGACGGGAACGAATTGCATATTCGAAACGGTGATTTCCTCGGGGCGCAGGCAATAGTTTTCCTTGAAAATTTTCAGTATTTCCGCAGGCTTGATTTCTCGGTGCTCGCGGTCGGAGACGCTTTTGCAAAGATAGCTTAGGTTCTCGCGCATTTTTGCGGGGAGCGAGTAGCCGTAGGCTTGTTCGAGAAGGTAGCCTATGCCGCCCTTGCCGCTTTGAGAATTTACGCGAATGACGTCCGCGTCGTAAGTTCGGCTGACGTCTTTGGGGTCGATAGGGATATACGGTACGTTCCATTGACGCAGCTTGTTGTCTTTTCTGTACTTCATTCCTTTTGCGATAGCGTCCTGATGACTGCCCGAAAACGCCGCGAAGACCAAACTGCCGGCATAGGGCGCGCGTTCGTATACGCGCATACGAGTGCACTTTTCGTATTTTGCTACGAGATAGGGCAGGTTGGACAAGTCGAGCTTCGGATCTACGCCGTGGGAATACATATTCATCGCGAGCGTTACTATATCGACGTTGCCCGTTCTCTCGCCGTTGCCGAAAAGCGTGCCTTCGACGCGGTCGGCGCCCGCAAGCAAAGCAAGCTCCGCGTCGGCGACGCCCGTTCCTCTGTCGTTGTGCGGGTGTAAAGAGATTGTAACGTGTTCGCGGTACTTCAAGTTTTCGTGCATATACTCGACTTGACTTGCGTAAACGTGCGGCAAGCTCATCTCCACGGTCACGGGCAAGTTTATTATGACGTTGTTGTCGGCAGACGGCTCTAAGACGTCGAGCACCGCGTTGCAAACTTCCAAAGCGTACTCCGGCTCCGTCCCCGTAAAGCTCTCGGGGGAGTATTCGAAGCGGAAGTTTCCTTCGTATTCGCCCGCCAATTTCTTAACGAGCCTTGCGCCGTCTACCGCAAGCTGTTTTATTTCCTCTTTGGATTTGCGGAAAACCTGCTCGCGCTGCGCCACGCTTACGGAGTTGTAG
>CAYVEU010000193.1:0-1651 GCA_964450015.1 uncultured Christensenella sp.
TGCCGAACGTAGTGAACTCCTCGTCCATAATATCCAACGCCTTTTTTGTGTCGGTGTCGGACGGCAAATAGCTTACTATGTTGTACTCGATATTTACTCTCGTCATACCCCACAGACAGTACGCAATAATCGCCAAAAAAAGTATAAAAACGTAATTCTTTTTATCGACTATAAATTTTGCTATCTTTTTCATATCGGTACCCTTCGCCCATATCGTTTTATATACAACTATATATTTATCTTGACTACTGTATCATTATATGATATACTGCCTTTACGAACAACTACGTTGTAACTACAATTTTGCGGCGCAGTATCTTTATTGATATAAATTATTAAAATCGTATACTTATTTATGGAAAACAAACTGAAAGTCAAAGAGGATTTAAGAATAGTAAAGAGCAAACGCGATTTGTGCAACGCGTTAAAAGAGCTGATGCTGACAGTGCCGTTCGGCAAAATAACCGTCGGTGACGTTTGTGAAAAAGCGCTTATCAACCGTATGACGTTTTACCGTCATTATAAGGACAAATACGAGCTGCTGAACGACGTTTTGCAAAACGTTCAACGCTCGGTAACCGAACGAGTGGAAAAATCTCTGCCTGAAAAAGCCTCTCAACAGGAACTCGACCTCGTATTCTTGATTTTGGACGCGGTGATTGAGGAATGTGTGGTGCAAAAAAAATTCTTATCCGTAGCCAAAAACGACGAAATGGTTTTGACCATGATAGCGACAACACTCGAAAAAGCGGTTACAGAATTGCTGACGCTTATAAACGAACGTCGTCCGTTCCGCTATCATTTGGATATGCTCTCCGCTGCGATTACCGGCGCGACTACGTTTTTGATACGCCATTGGCTCATGCACAACCCCGAAGAAACGGCGGCAACCTTTTCGGAGAACATAAAAGAATTCTTCAATGACCTGTTCTCCACTAAAATACTGTTCGAAAAAGTCTGACTTTGCCTAAACGGGCAATTTTACCCGTATTTACAAAAGAGCAATTTCGCGGTATAATACAAGCATAAATGCTACAAGCACGAAGTATTTGTAAGTATTTATGCGAAGTTTTTCAACATGCGGAGGAAAATATGGACAATATTAATACTGTCAAGGAAAAAACGGCGCGTATCGGCGGAAAAATTTGGTTTTCGGTCGTACTGTTCGGTCTAATCTGACAAATCGCTTGGATTATCGAAAATATGTATTTCGCCACTTTTGCGCAGAACCTTTTCGACAACACCGCAAAATTCGGAAATATGTACTATATCGCCACCACGCTTATGGTAATTTTTTCGGCTATCTCCGCAACCGTAACCACCATATTCGCGGGAAGCCTATGCGACAAGACGGGCAAGCGCAAACCGTTTATCGCCTACGGCTATATAATTTGGGGCGCAACCATTATGCTCTTTGCGGCGATTCCCGTAAACTTCGAGTCGTCCGCAGGTGCGGGCGTTGTCGCAATGCTGGTTATATTCGACTGCATAATGACCTTCTTCGGCTCTACCGCAAACGACGCTGCGTTCAATACCTGGCTCGTTGACGTCACCGAGCCCAAAACGCGCGGAAGAATTAACGGCGTTCTCGCCATTATGCCGATTTTGGCAATGGTAATCGCGATAGTCATCGCAATGTTCACCTTCGACA
>CAYVEU010000193.1:1751-3816 GCA_964450015.1 uncultured Christensenella sp.
ATGCCGATTTTGGCAATGGTAATCGCGATAGTCATCGCAATGTTCACCTTCGACAAGGGCGCGGAAAACGCGTTTATGTATAAACTGTTCTTCATAATAATCGGCGTAATCCCCATGATAGCGGGCGTTATCGCGATATTCGTCTTGAAAGACGGCGACGGTATAATAAAAAACAGCAACCCCAACTACCTCAAAGAAACCTTCTACGGCTTCCGCCCCGAGGTAGTCAAACAAAACAAAATGGCTTACGTTACGCTGTCCGCTATGTGTATTTCCGGCATAGCCCAACAGGTATTTATGTCGTATCTGATAAACTTCATCGCCAAAACTTTGGGCATAACCGACTATATCCTACCCTTGGGCGTGGTAATAGTCGGCTCGGCGATAATCACGGGCGTATGCGGTATGCTCTTTGATAAAATCGGTCGCAAGCACTTCTATTTCCCGCTTATAGCAATAGTCGTGGTCGGACTGCTCATAATTTACTTTATGAAATTTATGCCGTCGAGCGCGTATCTACCGTTAATTATCGTCGGCGGAATAGTCATGATGGGCGCGCTTTTATCCATCGGCGGCGCAATGACTTCCACGTTCCAAGACTACATTCCCAAGGGTGCGGAAGGTCGCTTCCAAGGCGTGAAAATGTGTTTTACGGTACTCATACCCATGATTATAGGACCCATAGTGTCGCTTATTATTGGAATAAACAGTTTCGACGGCAAAGACGCAACGGCAACGACCGCGCCGCCTTTCGAAATGTTTTTAGTAGCGGCAATAATCGCGCTGTTTGCGATAATACCGACAATCTTTATAAGAAAAGACGCCGACCGTTTACGCAACGCGCTGTCAAGCGCTGCCGCCGAAAAAAACGAGCAAACGGAAATCGAAAACCCGCTTCCTGCCGAAACGGCAACGGCGGAAATCACCGAAACGGACGAACCGAATAATTAACGCTCAACCGAAATACGGGCGGTCAAACCAATCTTTCAAACTTCTGTCGGTGCAAAGTGAAAACCACTTTATGGCCTTAGAGATATTCCTTTTTACTCCGATACCGTGTTTGTAGCACATAGATACCTTATAAATTGCATTTTCGTAACCTTCATTCGCCGCCGTGAGAATGCACTCGAAACCTTTCTTTTTATCAACCTTGGTGCCTCTGCCCGATATATAGCAACACCCCAAAAGAAAGAAAGCGTAAATTTCGCCAAGCTCCGCTGCCTTTTTAAAACTTTCAAACGCTCTTTTGTGATCGGTTCCGTTATCGCTCCAACCCATTTCGCAATACCTCCCCACGCTCATAAGCGCGGCGGCACTGCCGAGGTTTGCCGCCTTTTCGTACCAGTCCCACGAGGAATAATCTTCGTATTCGGTTCCTTCGTCTTCGGGATCGTCGTCAAGCATGCCTTCCTCTGCATATTCTCCCATAAAGTACGAGGCGTCGGCATGTCCCTGTTTTGCGGCTTTTTTCATCCACTTCGCAGACTCTCTTATACTAACCTCTACACCCTTTCCCTCTTGGTATGCCATTCCCAATCGGTACTGCGCTTCCATACAACCCTGCTCGGCGGCCCTTGCAAACCACGTAACGGCTTTAACGTCGTCGGCTTCGACCCCGTCGCCGTTGGCGTATCTTACGCCCAATTCCAATTGCGCCTCGGCGCTACCCTCGTTTGCCGCTTTTTCCGATTCGGCAACCGAAAACTTTAAATCATACATTTTTCATCCTCCCCTAAATCTGAATTTTATGTTTAATCAATTAAAAAGCCGAAACCGTCGTTTAAATTTCGTTTTTATTTTATAAAAATTAAAAATATAAAATATAAACGTACTGTTGCGCGAACGCAACAGTACTCTCGTTGTATAAATAAAATTTTACTTGTTCGAGCTTTCCGGTCGGCACTGCTTAGAGCGCACCGTCACCGCTCTATCCCCTTTATTTATTCCTTTATTTTATGAGATTAAAGTTGGAGATTATCGGCAATTTCCTGTCGCTTTCGGTAACGACGTTGATTATACCCATTATGCCCAAAACAAGCAACGCCGCGCTGTAAACGCCCGCTAT
>CAYVEU010000194.1:0-3783 GCA_964450015.1 uncultured Christensenella sp.
AAATAATTTCGTACGCCGCGTCGAAATCGCCTGCCGCGACCTTTTCTATAAAAGACGGAATGTCGATTCTTACGGGACACCCAGATACGCAAGGCTTGGTTTTACAGTGCAAGCACCTTGTGGCCTCGTCGCGAGCCGTCTTTTCATCGTACCCGAGTTCCACGGGCAAAAAATCGTGCGCCCGCAATTTTGCGTCCCGCGTAGGCATGGGATTTTTGCGCTTTACGTCCGCCATTTATAAAACCTCCTTTTTATAGAGGTTGCAAACGCGCTCTCTATGTTCTTTTTCCTGTGTGCCGAATTTACGCGACGTCTTGATAGCTTCGTCGAAATCTACCTCGTGTCCGTCGAAGTCCGGTCCGTCCACGCACGCGAATTTCGTCTCGCCGTTGACTTTGAGCCTGCAACCGCCGCACATACCCGTGCCGTCCACCATTATGGGGTTCATACTGACTACCGTCTTCACGCCGTAGTCTTTGGTAAGGCGGCAAACGAATTTCATCATTACGAGCGGTCCTATTGCGATAACTTCGTCATACGTTTCGCCCGCATCCAAAAATCTCTTCAATTCTTCGGTGACGAGCCCTTTCTTTCCGTAACTCCCGTCGTCGGTCATAACAGATAGCGTATCCGAATATTCGGTAAATTCCTTTTCCAAAATCACCAAATCCTTATTCCTGAACCCGACTATCGACGTAACGTTTGCTCCGAGCGCTTTGAGTTTTTTCGCAACGGGCATCGCAATCGCACACCCCACGCCGCCGCCTATTACGGCTGCTTTTTTGAGCCCGTCAAGCTTCGACGCGCAGCCCAAAGGTCCGACGAAATCGCAAATATATCCGCCTTTCGGCACGCGGTTTAATTTTTCGGTCGTACCGCCGACAATTTGAAAAATAATCGTCACCGTGCCGCGCTCTCTGTCGTAGTCGGCAATAGTAAGCGGTATCCTTTCGCCCTTTTCGTCCACCCGTAAAATTATAAACTGTCCCGCCTCGGCTTTTCTCGCCACCGCGGGCGCGTCTATAACGAGTTTGGTAACGGTAGGATTTAATTCTTCTCTATCAAGTATTTCGAACATTATTTCTCCCCGTATTGAAATGATAATTTTTTTCTCAACGTACGGAAGAAACAATTTTTATCCACGCGAATAAGCTTTAATCTTCCGCTGCCTACGCAAACGGTCACCGTACCGTCGGCAGGCACTTCGCTGACTAAATTGCCGTCCACGCTTAGTACGGGATTGCAATCCGCGCGACTGGAAACCGTAAACTCCACCTCGTCGTGCTTGGATACGACCAACGGTCTGGCGCCCAAAGAATGTGCGCAAATGGGCGTGATAACCAAATTTTCCGCCGTAGGCACGATAAGCGGTCCGCCCGCCGAGAGGTTGTACGCGGTAGAACCCGTAGGCGTCGCAGCCATGATACCGTCCGCGCGCAAAAAGTCGGCTTCCTGACCGTTTACGAAAACTCTTATTTGGAGTAAATGCGACTGTCCGCCTCTGTGCAAAACCGCCTCGTTGACGCCGTTGAAAACTTTTCCGTTGACCCGTGCGCTCAAAGTTACGCGTTCCTCGACCGAATAATTTCCGTCGATATAAGCCTTTAACGCTTTTTCCATGTCGAATGTTTCGCATGCCGCCAAATACCCCAAATGCCCGACGTTTACGCCCATAACGGGAATATCCTTGTCCATGAGAAGCCTAGACGCGTTTAGTATAGTGCCGTCGCCGCCGAAGACGAGCGCCACGTCGTACCCGTCCAAACTTTCCGCCTTTTTAAGCCCGTCCGCACAAACGTTGTACCCGAAACACTCGACTCCGTTCGCCACAAGAAAAGCCGCCCCTTGTTTGACCAAGGGGAGGCAATTTTCGTTTTGCGAGTTGGAAAATATTATTACTCTTTTCATTATCCTATTAGTTGCATTTCAAAACCCAACCGAATTCGTCGGGCAGTCTGCCGCACTGAATACCCGTTATCTCGTCGTAAGCGTAACGGGAAACAGCGCCCATCTCGAAATTATTTATTATCATATCCTTGCCGGCATAGTTCAATACGCCGACGGGAGAAATTACCGCCGCCGTACCGGTACCGAACGCCTCGTTCAATCTGCCGGTTTTTTGCGCTTCTACGAGTTCGTCAACCGAAACTTTCCTCTCTTCGACTTTGTATCCGCGGTTTTTCAAGAGTTCTATCGTGCTCTTTCTCGTTATTCCGTGCAAGATACTTCCGTCCAGTTCCGGCGTTACCACTACGCCGTCTATTACGAAAAAGATGTTCATCGAACCGACTTCTTCGACGTACTTTCTCTCTCTGCCGTCCAGCCACAATACTTGGTCGTAGCCTTCCTTGTTAGCCTTTTCGCCCGCAAGCAAGCTTGCCGCGTAATTGCCCATACATTTACACTCGCCCGTTCCGCCGAAAGTAGCTCTGACGGTATCCTCTTCTATTTTGATTTTCGTAGGTTCGAGCCCGTGCGCGTAGTAGCTTCCTACGGGGCTGAGGATGACGAAAAAGATATAGTTATGCGCCGCGTGTACGCCGAGAGCGTTGTCGTTTGCGATAATAAAAGGACGGATATAGAGTGCCGTACCCGGCAAAGTGGGTATCCAATCCTGCTCTAATAATACGAGCTCCTTAATACAATCCACCATTTTGTCGCCGTCGAAAGTGGGGATACAAAGACGTTCGGCGGACTTGTTCATACGCTTCATATTCTCGTACGGGCGGAACATAGTTATCTTGCCGTTCTCATCCTTATAAGCCTTCAACCCCTCGAAAATGCCCTGTCCGTAGTGCATACCGTTGGAGCACGGCATGAGTTTAACTTCGCCGTAGGGTACGATTTCGGGTTCGTTCCACTTGCCGTCGCTGTAAGTCATTACCAACATATGGTCGGTAAAATACTTTCCGAACCCAAGGTTCGAAAAATCGGGTTTTTGCTTTTTATTTGCAGTAAGCGTTATTTTCATTTCGACCTCCATTATGTACGCTTAATTGTATTTTACGAATTTTTTTCCGCCGTATATCGGCTTGACTCTACCGCTCGTCAATGCGGATATTTTTTCGCCTAACTCGGCTTCCCGACCTACGGGAACGGCAAACGATATCTCCGCGCCTTCGCCGAACTCCGTGTCGATGACCGTGCCCATACGCCCTATAAGCTCGCATAGCGCGCGGTATTCGGTGTATTCCGTCTTGACGTTCCCCACCGTGCTTTCCGTCATCTTTATGATTTTCGCTTTGTCGAGCGCGTCGCACACCGCTTGTTTGTAGCTCGTAACCAGTCCGCCCGCGCCCAGCTTTATCCCGCCGAAATACCGCGTGACCACCGCCGCCACGTTTTCCAAACTTCGCTTGGTAAGGGTTTGGATTATCGGCTGTCCCGCAGTGCCTTGCGGCTCTCCGTCGTCGGAAAATTTCCTTTCCTGAAAAGCGCAAACCGCGTAACAGTTGTGAGTCGCGTCCGAATAAGTTTTGGAAACGGACTTTACAAACTCCATCCCCGCGTCGAAACTTTCCACGCCCTTTACCCGACAAATAAATACCGAGCGGCGTATTTCGAACGTTGCCTCGCTCTCCCCCTCTACGGTAAGGTAATCCATTACTTTATTTTGACGCGCAAATGCACCTTCTTGCCCTTGTGGATAACGAAGCCGTTGTTAAACTGGCTGTCGCTTATCTCCGCCCCGTAGCCGCTTATTACTTCCTCGTCGACTTTTACGCCGCCGCCGTCTATCAGGCGTTTCGCCTCGCCCTTGGATTTTGCAAGGTTCAATTCGCA
>CAYVEU010000195.1:0-3761 GCA_964450015.1 uncultured Christensenella sp.
AAAGCCGTGGAAACGCCTTATTGTACTGTTTTCGGGTGCATTTTTTAATATTATCTCGGCTTTTATCATAATAACGCTCATTTTTACGTTTTACGGACAACTTTTGCCAACCGTAACGTCAATCAGTGAGGAGTCCTACGTTTACGAAAATTCTATTTTGGAAGTGGGCGACGTTATTTTGGAAGTAAACGGAAAAGCTGTCAATATTTTAATGCAAGAGGATATAAACGCTGCTTTTAACCGCATAAAAGAAGACGATAGCGGTACGTTTACGATTTTGCGCAACGGCAAAAAGCAAAAGGTAGAGGTTAAAAGAAGCGACGTGTTCGTACTTGACGCGGACGGAAATAAAATGATAGATTCGGATGGGAATTTTGTGACAAAAAAAGTGTTTGGATTTACCTCGTCGATAGCGTACGTCAAATTGAATTTCTTTACGGCTTTTGCCCGTTCTTTTTCCTACGGCTTCTTTATGGTCTATAAAATATTATGGCTTTTGGGACAACTGTTGACGGGCGGAATTAAATTTACGGAGTCGGCGGGCGGTCCCGTAACTATTATCAGTACGATGAGCCAAACCGCAAAGAACGGCTTCGGCGCATTAGCTTACGTCGTGTGCCTGATTTCCGCTAATCTCGCGGTAATGAACCTTTTACCGTTGCCCGCGTTGGACGGTTCGAGAATGGTGTTTACGATTATAGAATGGATAAGAAAAAAACCGGTGAACCGCAAAGTCGAAGGGGCAATCCATATGGCGGGAATGGTGCTGCTGTTTGGGGTGGCTATTTTGGCGGATTTAATGCAACTTTTGAGGTAAAATGAAAAAAATTCTCTACATAGGAAACAAAATAATCGGTGACGGAAACGTTACGATACAATCGATGACCAACACTTTAACTAAGGATGTAGCTGCGACCGAAAGACAAATAAACGAGCTTGTTTGTGCGGGTGCGGATTTCGTCAGAGTGTCTATTCCCGACAACGAGTCGGCGGAAGCGATAAAAAAATTGACTGGGATAGTGCCGCTTATAGGCGATATACATTTTAAATACGAGCCCGCGCTTATCGCTATCGACAACGGAATTTCTAAGATACGCGTCAATCCGTCAAACTTGCCTGAATACGGACTGAGAGCAGTAGTAAATAAATGCAAAGAGCACGGAATACCTATAAGAGTGGGGATAAATAACGGTTCGCTGAAACAAGACGCGACGAGCAGTGAACTCGTTAGTTTAACGTTGGACGCGGTGCACCGAATAGAGGACTTGGGATATGATAAACTCGTTTTGGCGGTAAAGACGAGCGACCCTGTAAAAACTGTCGAGGCGTATAGGCTGTTACATCAAAAAACCGACTATCCTCTACATATCGGACTAACCGAAGCGGGCACGGCAGATTACGGACTCATTAAATCAACGGCAGTTATCGGTTCGCTTCTTATGGACGGCATAGGCGACACCGTTCGCGTAAGTTTGACAGGCAATCCCGTCACGGAAATATACGCTGCAAAAAAAATTCTTCGCGCCGTAGGCATAGACAAAAATTTTGCCGAAATTATAGCGTGTCCTACTTGTGCGCGCACCGAAATAGAGGTTGAGAGTTTGGCTCTCAGGATGGAAAAATTGACGGAAAACATTAAAAAGCCGCTTAAAATTGCCGTAATGGGTTGCGTAGTCAACGGAATAGGCGAGGGGAAAAACGCCGATTTCGGCGTGGCTGGCGGCAAAGAAAGATCGGCGATATTCAAAAAAGGCGAATATTTAAAAACCGTAGATAACGACAAAATAGAAGAGGAGCTTATTAAGCTTTGCAAGGAGTTTACAGATGATTAAATCACCGTTTATGGAAGCGATGGACGCGCAGTTGCGCCCTGAAGAAAGAATTTTCAAACTACGTTCCGCAGAACTTGTGGACGAGACGCTGAACGTAGAATTTTTGGTCAGTTACAGCGACTACGATTCATTACTCAGTTCCGAATTGCAAAGCAAAGTCAAAACGATTATTAACGGAATAATTCCCGCTTCGTTTTCCTGTTACGTCCGATTTGTCAAGGCTTGTAACGAAGAAAATTCCGTTATTATGCATTTCTTGGAGTACATATACAAAGAAAAGCCCACGATATTTTCGGGTTTTCAAAATGCGCCGATAGAAGTAGTTTACAACGATAAAACTTTGTCAATCAACGTAACGTTGGAAAAATATATGTACGAATACGCAGTAAATGCAGGTCTGAAAAAGCTGACGGAAGATTATATGTCGTCATGGGTAATGGAAGACGTCGAAGTGAATTTTTTCGAAGTCCCCAACGTAGAAGAAAAAATCGTTTTTGCCCGCCCGCAGGAGCGTGTAAACTCGATAAAGACGATAGACGTGGAAATAGTAGGTTACTATATAGGAAATATAGCGCAAAATCCTCGTTACATAGTCGATATAAAGGATAGAGAGTATTCGCAAGCTTGTTTGTGCGGAGCGGTTTCCGACGTAAAAAAGAGGTATATCGAAAAACTGGATAAGGACTTATATACCTTTAAAATAAACGACACGACGGCGACAATAAAAGTTAAGTACTTTGCGAGAGCGACTAAAAAAGTCAACTGGGACGACGTTTTTTGCGACGGGCAAACGCTGTGTATGCAAGGACAAATTAAATACGATAACTTCGATTCCGGTTTTACGTTTTCGCCCAAATCGATAGCAAGGTGCAAAATAAATTACGCCTCGATAAACGTTAAAAAAGAATTTTTACCCGAGCCCGAACGTTACGTTTATATTCATCCTAAGCCCATATCGGCAGGTATACAAGCGGATTTATTCGACGTAAACGTCAATCCCGATTTATTTTCCAAAGAGTTTGTCGTATTCGATTTGGAAACGACGGGACTTGATTCCGCGCAAGATAAAATTATAGAAATTTCCGCAGTGAAAGTCAAAAACGGAGAAATTTGCGAGAGTTTCGATTGCTTGGTAAACCCGAAAATGAAATTGCCGGAAGAAATCGTGGAATTAACGCATATCACCGACGAAATGTTGGAAAATTGCTATACGATAGAGGATATTATAGGTGATTTTTACAAGTTTACGCGCGGAACGATACTCGTTGCGCATAACGCGCCTTTCGACGTCGGATTTTTGACGGTTGCGGGGGTAGCCAATTGTTACGACTTCGACAATACATATATTGACACCGTGGCTATGTCGCGGAAAAAGTTAAAATTGAAAAACAATAAACTCGGAACCGTATGCGCGCATTTCAACGTTTCTCTCGTAGGCGCACACCGCGCGATAAACGACGCCTTGGCTACTGCGCAAATTTTTATCAAACTTATGAATATGAATTAAATAAATTGTTAAAAATGCTTGATTATACAGCGTTATTGTGTTAGTATATAAGAGTACTTAATAGATTAACAATCTTGAGAGTGACCGACGAGGTCACTCTCAATCGTTATAAGGAGTGTAAAATTGAATTCCGTTGCCGAAAAAGCGTTAAAAATACTGTCGCCGGTTGTAGAAAAGGCGGGCTATGAATTGATAGACGCCGATTATTCCAAGCTCTACGGCGAGAATACGCTTACGATTTATATCTATAAAAAAGGCGGTATAACTTTGGAAGATTGCGAAAAGGTAAACGAAGCGGTCGATTCGATTTTGGAAGCCGAGGATATAACCGACGGCGCTCCGTATAATTTCAACGTATCCAGTCCTGGACTCGACAGACCCGTAAAGACTGCGGACGATTACCGAAGAAGCCTAGATACCGA
>CAYVEU010000196.1:0-3758 GCA_964450015.1 uncultured Christensenella sp.
CGTAATATTTACATTGAATAATATATAATTCTTTATTTTCTTCAAAATGAACAAAGCAATCTATTGATTTATCATTATATTCGGTGATATATTCTTTAGCAATAGATTCGTCCACGTTATATAAATTCATTAGAACCCAATATAAAAAAGCATATTCTGTTTTTTCAAGCTTCGGATCAATATAGGAATAATTATTAGCTATATCAGTTATTCCGCATTCAATTTCATTTTTAAAATTGATTAGTTTTTGCTCTAATTCCATATGACTACCCTCGTAAAATTTATTTTTTCTATTATAGCATAATCGTGTTGCCATTTCAATGAATAAAATTAATAATGCAACATTTGCTCTGCAATTATGCCGGAGAGCATACAAGCTCTAATGAGTTTTAGGATTAAAGGATATTTGGAATAGATAAGCAGGATTATGATATTGTTGCAAAATTAATCTTTACTTTTTACTTATTTTTAGACATTTTCGGCTATTATTGTTGATTTTTTGTGGGAAGACTTCATTTATAATTCTAAAAAGTCGGAGGTAACGATGAAAGTCAGTGCAAAAGTCAACAAGGATAACCTTTTTATATTTTTGGAAGGTGAGATAGATCAGTCGGTTGCGGGTGAATTGAGAGTTAAGTTAGACAACTATTTGACGTCGGTGAAAGTTAAAAACGTGATACTCAATATGAAAGAGTTGACGTTTATGGATAGTACGGGCGTGGGGCTTATTATGGGAAGATACAAGCTTCTCAAACAAAAAAATATCGGTTTGTTTATAAACGAGCCGAACAATCAAATAGACAAAGTTTTAAAAGTAAGCGGTCTTTATAGAATTATTCCGTTAATTTAGAGGTGTATATGAATAATAGCGTAAGTTTGAGATTTAAAGCTATATCGGAAAACGAAGGTTTTGCGCGTAGCGTTATTGCGGCGTTTTGCGTACCCAGCGATCCTACGCTCGAAGTTCTTAACGACATAAGAACTTCGGTTTCGGAAGCGGTAACCAACAGCATAGTGCACGGATATGCGGAGGAAAAAGGAGATATTTTAATCGAAGCGGAAATACGCGATAACGTTTTGTGTGTAAAGGTAATAGATCACGGGCGCGGTATAGTGGACGTGGATACCGTCACGCAAGATTTTTATTCGACGAAGGAAGACGAGGAACACAGCGGTCTTGGGTTTACGATTATGAAAACCTTTATGGACAGCTTGGAGATAGAAAGCGTTCTCGGTGCGGGTACTACGGTCACTATGACTAAACGACTCGTTAATGCTTAGTCAAGAGGAAACTTTAAGACTGATAAAACTGGCGCAAAATGGAGACGACGACGCAAAAACCGCACTTTTGCAAAACAATATTCCGCTCATTAAGAGCATTGTGCGAAGATATCAGAATAAGCAAATAGAGTACGACGACCTTATGCAATTAGGGACGTTGGGATTTATAAAAGCCGTTAATAATTTCAATACCGAGTTCGGCGTTAAGTTTTCTACTTATGCGGTGCCGATGATTGCCGGTGAAATCAAACGCTTTATTAGAGATAACGGCGCAATCAAAGTAAGCCGCTCTATTAAGGCGCAAAATCAAGTAATGAGCGCGTATATCGAAGATTACCGTCAAAATAACAACCGTGACCCGTCGGTTAAAGAAATTGCCGAATATATGAAAATAGAGGAAGCGGACGTAGTATTTATTTTAGACAGTTCTCGTTATCCGGTATCGATATACGCCGAAAGTGACGAAGACGGACTGAGTTTGGAAGATAAGCTCAGTGCCAAAGGCAGCGAAGACGATTATATCGAAAAAATGGTATTGAGAGATATAATAAACAAATTTGACGAAAGGGATAGAAAAATTATTTTCTTGCGATATTACAGGGATAAGACGCAAAGCGAGATTGCGAAAGAACTGGGCGTTTCTCAGGTTCAAATAAGCAGACTGGAAGCCAAAATTTTGGATAGGATACGTAAAGAATTAGTTTAATAGTTTTGCCGTTGTTCGGTATAAAAACAAGCTCTACGCTAAAAATAAGTGTAGGGCTTTTTCTATAATGCCCGTATGTGAGGTACTATGAGAAAAGTATACATGGAAAAAACGGAAATTTATAATCCGATGGAAAATAAAGAGGTGAAAATTGAAACTAGATAGTGTAGAAAGTAAAGCGTATCTTGCCGAAGTTAGGCGTGACATGCCGAGGACGCGGCACATTTCCACAATGCTCAAAGCGTTCGTGCTTGGCGGTACTATTTGTTGCATCGGGCAGGGAATTAGCGATATTTTAAAATTGATTATTACAAATGCGGATGAAAAAGTTATCGGCGGGTTTACTACGATGATAATGATACTTTTGACTGGAATTTTGACCGGTTTCGGAATTTACGACAAAATCGGAAGCTGGGGCGGAGCGGGAAGTATTGTGCCAATAACTGGTTTTGCCAATTCAATAGTCAGTCCGGCAATAGAACATAAACGCGAAGGGATAGTTTTGGGACTGTGCAGTAATATGTTTTCTATTGCGGGACCGGTAATCGTATTCGGAATAAGTGCGTCAGTCGTGGTCGGGCTTATCTATCTATTCGTGTGAGGGTAACGTGAAAAAACAGACAATAATATTTAATACGCCGATTGCAATAACGAAAACCGCAACGATTGCGGGACCGAAGGAAGGAGAAGGACCGCTGCGTCAGTATTACGACTACGTTTTAAAAGACGATTTGTTGAAACAGAAAAGTCACGAGCACGCCGAAATCGAAATGCAGCTGAGGTGCATTAGGAACGTTTTAAATCAAGCCAAACTAGCCGAAATTGACGTGGATTGCGTATTGGGAGGTGACCTCTTGGATGAAATTATCGGCTGTAATTTTGCCTTACGCGAACTTGATATTCCATTTATGGGATTATATAACGCTTGCGCAACATTCGGCGAAGCTTTGATATTGGGCGCAGCTATGATAGACGCAGGATATATGAAAAAAGTCGTGGCAACAACGACAAGTCATTACGCGACAGCTGAAAGGCAGTACCGTTTTCCACTGGAATTAGGATCCCAAAGGACGCCTCTCGCGCAATGGACGGTGACCGGCGCAGGATGCAGTTTGCTGGAAAAAAGCGATGACATCAGAGTAAAAATTACTTCCGGAACGATAGGAAAAGTCATAGACTACGGTGTAACGGACGCAAACGATATGGGTGCGGTTATGGCGCCCGCCGCTATGCACACTATAAAAACGCATTTACAAGACACGGGAAGAGATTTGGACTATTACGATATGATTGCCACGGGCGATTTAGGGCACGCAGGCAGTCGGCTTTTGCAAAAACTAATGGCAAAAGAGGGGTTTGAGTTAAAAGATAATTATACGGATTGCGGAATTCTTGTTTACAATAGAGAGGCGCAAGACGTGGGACAAGGCGGTAGCGGTGCGTGTTGCAGTAATCTCGTATTCAACGGGTATATTTATACGCAGTTACGGCGCGGCAACTTGAAGAAAGTTTTACTGGTGCCGACGGGCGCGTTGCTTTCAAAGACGTCGACGTTACAGAAAGAAACGATTCCAGCGATAGCGCACGCAGTAAGTATCGAGGTGATTTAAAATGGAAATGTTTTTGACCTATTTAAAGGTGTTTGCAATCGGAGGCGGAATTTGTCTTATAGGACAGGTCCTTATTAATTTGACGAAGCTTACGTCGGCAAGAATTTTGGTTATATTTTTGCTTTTGGGGGTGCTACTTGAAGCAGTTGGCTTGTTCGAGC
>CAYVEU010000197.1:0-3744 GCA_964450015.1 uncultured Christensenella sp.
CTGCGAGCTATACTGCAAGAAAGACGGACTGTCTTTCTTCCTTATGAGTCCGACTAATGCGGGAATAAAATTTATCCGTGTGTCGGTTTATCCGGCCACGAGTAAATTTCCGCATTACGAGTGGTCGGGCGAAGCATTAATCCTGCCATTTGTAGCCCAGCCCCCATACCGTCACCACGTTTGTAACGCCGTACTTTGCCAGCTTATCGCGCAATCTCGCAACGGTTACCGCCAAAGTATTTTCTTCGATATATTCGTCTATACCCCAAACCTCGTCGATAAGCTTTTGTTTGGGATAAATCATATTCGGAGTCGCAGTCAAAACCTCCAAAAGTTTAAATTCCTTAGCCGTCAAATTGAGGACGACGCCATCGATTTTCGCTTCGTACCTTTCCGGTGAAATTGCGAGCTTGCCCATATTCCTGTCGCCGGTGTTCGGGCGGGAAAATTCGTAGTATCTTCTAAGCTGCGCGTTGACCCTGCTCACGGTTTCCTTAAAGGAAAACGGCTTCGTTACGTAATCGTCCGCACCCAAATCGAACATGCGCAGTTTTTCATTCTCGGTAGTCACCGCCGAAACGATTATTATTGGTACGTTCGCAATACGCCTTACCGCCTCGCAAACCTCGTATCCGTCCAAAACAGGCATCATAATATCCAATAGTATCAAGTCGGGATTGATTGCGCGAAACAGCTCCATCGCCTGCCCGCCGTCAAACGCCTGATACACGGTATGTCCGCTCCGTATCAAATAATTTCTAAGCATGTCTGATATTTCGACGTTGTCTTCCGCTATAAGTATCTTCCCGTTCATTTATCTACCTCTTACGTTTCCTTGTTTATATATTGTATACCATTTTTTGCATTTACTCAAATGTTTTTCTCAAAATAGGTTTTGTATGCCTTCTTTAAATACTTGCACTCCGCTTTTTCGGGCTCTTCGTCGCCGTAACTGTACGCGCCGTTCACCTTCCAAAAATTGATTAAGCCTATTTTTATCGCGTCGGTAGGACATAGGAACGAGCACCTTACGCACCCGATACAGCTTTTGCCGAAGCATATTTTTCCGTCCTTTACGATAATATTTTTCTGCGGACAAGAGTTTACGCACTTATTGCAGTTTATACATTTTTCTTTGTCTATCTTAAAATGCTTTCCGTTGCAATTCATAAACGGCTGTTCTACGTTTCGGAATACAACGCTTACGAGCGTATCCCTCTTTATCTTCTTTCCCTCGCCCGCAAGCAAAGAATTTACGTCCCTTTCTATCATGCGTTTAGCCGTAAACCACATCTTGGTCGCCATGCTTTCCGTGTGCCTGTAAAGCATATTATAAGGCATAACGTAATGATATTCCGTTATGGCAACGTATCCCTTTTTCTCAACGGCTTTTTTCAAAATCGCGCTCGAAGCGTCGTTAAGCGACAGCGGCTCTCCGCTTGACTTAATAAAGAATATGGGCTTCCGTTCTTTTGTTTCGGGTAGCCTTAACGCAAACTTTATCACGTTTTCAGGCGCGCTGAAAGCGTGTATTGGATAAGCTATTCCAACCAAATCCGCGCTTTCGTCAAACGTAGGTTCTTTGTCTATTTCTTCGATTTCGGCGTTCACACCGCGTTCTTGCAAAACGCGTACAAATTCCTTCGTTACCTTGCGGGTATTGCCGGTCCCCGAAAACAAATATATCTTGATGTTTTTCATTATGAATTTCTCCTTAAACTATTTTTTCAAAACGCGCCTTGTAGTCTGCCGTAAAGTAATATTTGTAATTTTCTCCTTTCGCATGCGAATCGTACCACACCTGCGCGTAGAAAGGCATAAGCTTTGCCAGTCTGTCATAATCCCATGCGCCCGGCTGACAGTCCGGACACCAGTGCCCCGCCTTTAAAACGGTGTACGGCATAGCCGTAAATTTATGCCCGTCGCAGCATTCCCATTCGAGCGGAGTATATAAGTCGCCTTTTGTCATTTCGGTCGAAAGGCACTTCCCGCCGCGATACGCTGCGGCCTTTTGCATATCCTCTATATCGAGCTCCGCGTCGGGTTTGGTTTCGTCGTAGCCGTGATTTAATAGAAGTCCGTTTTCCTTAACTTTGGTTATATCACGCAAATTCTCGTAATCCAAATCTCCGTCGGCCACCCTGCCTTTGGCAATGACGTAGTAGTCGCTCCAACTCTTCGGACGGTTTGCAACGTTGTCCTCGCTCCCGAAATACGCCTTAACCTTGCCGAGATCTCCGTCCGCTATCCATTTTTGCGGAGCGTTGTTGTCCTTTAACAGCCTTTGAATGACTATCCGCCTGAGAATCGACGGCGGCACTATTTTTCCGAGCTTGTAGTAGCCGTGCGTTTTCAAAATCCATTTCCAGTAATCGGAAAAGTTTTGTCTTTGATAGGAGTACATTTCTTCCAGTTCCTGCCCGTCGTAGAACCACATTCCGTGAAAATTCCTTATCGTATTCCAGCCGGGTTTCATAAACTTTTCCGCCGAACCGCCGATTAGCGCAAAGCCCTCTTCGAACGTGTCGTAACCCGTCTTTCTGCTCTCTGCGCCGGCGCCTATATTGAACACTCTTCGCCAAAACTTTTCGTTGTCGTTTGCCAAATCCTTTTCGATAATCCGCCTTATCAAAAGTCCGCTATCCTGCGCGGTCACCCATTCGAGCGGCGCGTTGAAGCATGTATGAAACATAAGCCCGTCGCTTATATTGTCCATTAACATTCTTTCGTGCAGCATAGCCGTCTGCCTGAGAACAGCCCAGTATTTTAACCCGCTCTCCAACACAAGCCTTTCACCTTTCAATTTCGAAGCGGCGTACACGTCGTAGACGCTGGGAAGAAGCGGGTCTCCGACTCTCCCCCACGGATGCAGGTAGTTGCGGTTGCCGTATAACGCAACGGTGGAAATATGAATAAGCCTGGGCTCTTTCTCTTGCGCCTTTACAGCGTTAAGCAAAGTAACGACCCCGTCGTAATTACATTCGACGGACTTTTCGGGATATTTATCCGAATGAGGCGGAATTACCGCCGCGCAGTTTATAACGTAATCGGCGTTTCTTACGAGCTCGGCGCATTTGGCGCCGTCCGCAATATTCCCTATTACGGCTTCGAATCTTTCTCCGTAGCGTTTTTTATTCTTTCTTACAAACTTACGCCCACGAGCGGTATCCAAAACGAGTACTCTCAATTTAACGCTCTCGATACTAAGCAACTCTCTCGTCACTTCTCTGCCCATATTGCCGTCCGCGCCGGTCAATGCAATTATCGTTTCCATATAAAACCTCCTCTTTGGTTCAATATTATTGTAATCGACATTCTTTACCACGTCTTTACAAAATTATGACAATTTTATTACGATATTTTTCGAACAATCGCAATGCGGGCAAAACGAGAAAAGCGCGGTTTCCGCTTTTTGATTAGTGTAGTCCCACCCGCCCACACGGCGCTTTCGCTTCCGACCAATCGTAATGCGGAAATTTACTCGCGGTCGAGAACACTCGACACACGGATAAATTTTTATCTTCCTCATTAGTCGGACTTTCAAGGAAGAAACGCAGTCCGCGTTTCTTTTCTTATGTAAAATATTAGCATTATTCTTATGCTATACTTCGGGGGCTTACGCACCCCGACCCCGCGCGGGCAAAAAGCGAAAAGCGCGGTTTCCGCTTTTTGATAAGCGTAGTCCCACACGCCCACACGGCGCTTTCGCTTCCGACCAATCGTAATGCGGAAATTTACTCGCGG
>CAYVEU010000198.1:0-3743 GCA_964450015.1 uncultured Christensenella sp.
TTCGATATAATGACCTATAGCTTAACCACATCAGCAATAAGATTAATCCAATGTTCCCTCGATTCCGGTCTGTTCGGTGTCGATAGAGAGGTGATAATTTTTTGCCGAGCCCCAGACTTTGTTCGAAAAGTAGTTGTAATACGCGGCGCGCGACTTATCGTTTTTGGAGATATAGCTCTTAGCCTTGTCTTCGGGTATCTTGTCGCGTTCGACTATTCGCTTTATCCTCGTTTGTATCGGGGCGTGAATGAAAATATTGACGACGTTGTCGTAGTCTGCCAAGACGTAATCGGCGCACCGTCCGACTATAACGCACGATTCATGGTCGGCTATCTCCTTTATTGCGTTGGACTGCATTATAAACAGCTTTGTCGAAATAGGTTGGTCGTAGGAGTAGAACGACCCCGCGCCCCAAAATACCGACGGCTTTTTTTCCTCGTTTTCGGCAATGAAATCTTTGTCGTATCCGCTGGTTTTAGCGGTTTCTTCAAGGAGTTTTTTATCGTAGAAAGCTATCCCCAATTCCTTTGCGAGAAGTTCGCCTACGTGCCTTCCGCCGCTTCCGTTTTCTCTGCCTACGGTTATAATTAAGTTGCCCATATATACCTCCCAACTTGAATTTCATTAATTAAATTATACGCCTATTTGCAACGAAAATCAAGAGCGATTTTGAAAAAATCGTATGCGCCGGCATTGCCTGCCGTGTCTATTTATATGTATAATAGTTGCCGCAAAATGCTTATACGGTATCCTAAATGCCGCATTGCAGAAAATTTCAAAATCGATATTTTTATTCGTTTTCGGGGGCTTTGCATAAAACGGCAACGCGATTTCAGGCGTATATTTGCAGGGATAATCGTCGCAATTTTATTGACTTTACGTTCGTACGAGAGTATAATAAATAAAATTATTATTCGTACCTAACGGTACTCCGGGACAAAACGGAATTTTTATTTGCGAGGTTTATATGGCAAAAATTTTGAAGGAAGGACTTACTTTTGACGACGTGTTGCTCATTCCGCAACACAGCACGGTTACGCCTAAGGACGTCGATTTAAGCGTCACGATCGCGCCGGGGGTTAAGCTTAACATTCCTCTTTTGAGCGCGGCAATGGATACCGTTACCGAATCGGGTATGGCTATTGCGATGGCAAGAGAGGGCGGCTTAGGCATTATTCACAAGAATTTGACGATTGAAGAACAAGCGACTCAGGTCGACAAGGTTAAAAGGAGCGAGCACGGAGTAATTACCGACCCGTTCTTTTTATCTCCGACGCATATGATTACCGACGCGCTGGAGCTTATGAGAAAATACAAAATAAGCGGCGTGCCGATAACGGAGAACGGAAAGCTCGTCGGAATTTTGACAAATCGCGACTTGCGTTTCGAAACTAATTTCAATCAGCCGATAGGCGCGGTTATGACCAAGGAAAATTTAATTACCGCTCCCGTAGGTACGACGTTAAAAGAGGCGCAGGCAATTTTAGGTAAGCACAGAATAGAAAAACTTCCCATCGTCGACGACAATTTCAACTTAAAGGGGCTTATCACCATTAAGGATATAGAAAAGTCCATTCAATATCCGCATTCGGCAAAGGACAAAAACGGCAGATTGCTCGCGGGCGCGGCGGTCGGTGTAGGCGCAAATTGCATGGACAGAGTAAAGGCGCTGGTGGACGCGAAAGTAGATATTATCGCAATCGACACGGCGCACGGACACAACCAAATGATACTGGACAGCGTGAGAAAGATAAGAGACGCGTTTCCGGATTTGCCGATTATTGCGGGTAACGTAGCTACGGCGGCGGCAACGCGCGACCTCATAAAGAGCGGCGCGGACGTAGTAAAAGTCGGTATCGGACCGGGCTCTATTTGTACGACCCGCGTAGTCGCAGGTATCGGTGTTCCGCAAATTACCGCAATTTTGGATTGCGCGGAAGAAGCGGACAAGCACGGTAAGAGAGTAATAGCCGACGGCGGTATAAAGTTCTCAGGCGATATGGTAAAGGCAATCGGCGCGGGCGCAAGCGCGGTAATGGTCGGTAGCTTGCTCGCAGGCGCAAAGGAAAGCCCCGGCGCGTTGGAAATTTTCCAAGGAAGACGCTTCAAGGTCTACCGCGGTATGGGCAGTATTTCCGCAATGGAAGCCGGCAGCAAGGACAGATATTTCCAAGAGGACGCGACGAAGTTCGTTCCCGAGGGCGTTGAAGGGCGCGTACCCTACAAGGGCGATTTGTCCGACATCATCTTCCAAATGGTCGGCGGTATTCGTTCGGGTATGGGCTATTGCGGCAAGGCTACGATAGAGGATTTGCGTACGGGCGGCGAGTTCGTCAAGATAACCAGCGCTGCGCTTATCGAAAGTCATCCGCATGACATATCGATTACTAAGGAAGCGCCGAACTATTCGACAAAAGCTTAATGAAAGCGTATTCATCGCACAATAGGGCGTTAAGCTCCGTGTGCCTTGGGGCGAGCAAAAGAAGCCCCGAAATTCAATTAAGGAATAACTTGCCTTCGTTGAATAGTAGTGAAGAAGTAATAGTGAAAAGTTAAGGATAAAAATTAAGGAGACAAAATGGAAAATCATCAGACAGTCATAGTTTTGGATTTCGGCGGACAGTACAATCAGTTGATTGCAAGGCGTGTGCGCGATATGGGCGTTTATACCGAGCTTTTACCGTACTCGACGACCCCTGAAAAGATAAAAGAAATAAACCCGATAGGTATCATTTTAACGGGCGGACCGAACAGCGTGTTTACCGAGGAAGCATTGGCTTTGGATAGCCGTGTACTCGATATGGGTATCCCAATGTTGGGTATTTGCTACGGAGCGCAGTTACTCGCGCATATGACGGGCGGCAAGGTTTCGGGCAGCGGAAACAAAGAATACGGCAAGATTGAGATAGAGTATTCCGCTAGTCCTTTGTTTACCGATATTGCGAAGAATAATATTTGCTGGATGAGCCATACCGATTACGTAAGTTCTTTGGCGGACGGATTTAAGATAATCGCGCATACCGCGGGGTGCCCGATTGCGGCATACTCGAACGAAGAGAGAAAACTCTACGGCGTTCAGTTCCACCCCGAGGTCGTACATACCGTCGACGGCATAAAGATGCTTCACAATTTCCTTTATATCGTTTGCGGCGCGAAAGGCGACTGGACGATGAGCGGTTTCGTCAACAATATGATTACGTCTTTACGAGAAAAGATAGGCGATAAAAAGGTCCTTTGCGCTATGAGCGGCGGCGTAGACAGCGCAGTCGCGGCAACGCTTTTACACAAGGCGGTAGGCAAACAGCTGACGAGCATTTTCGTAGACCACGGCTTGCTCAGGAAGTACGAAGCCGATCAAGTTATGTCCGTTTTCAAAGACGGCTTGGGAATGAACCTTATAAAGATAGACGCCGAAGAGAGATTTTTGAAGAAACTGAAAGGAGTCAGCGAACCCGAGAAAAAGCGTAAGATAATCGGCGAGCAGTTTATAAGAGTGTTCGAGGACGTTGCAAAAGAAATAGGCAGCGTGGATTATTTGGTGCAGGGCACGATTTATCCCGACGTAGTGGAATCGGGCTTCGGCAACGCCGCGCTTATCAAGAGCCACCACAACGTTGGCGGATTGCCGTCGGTTATGGACTTTGACGAAATTATCGAACCGCTTCGCGACTTATTCAAAGATGAGGTTAGAAAGGTCGGTTTCGAACTGGGACTCGACGAAGATATCGTTATGCGCCAACCGT
>CAYVEU010000199.1:0-3727 GCA_964450015.1 uncultured Christensenella sp.
GCGTTGCGGAAATCGACGAAAAGCTCACGGAAACCGTAATCGAGCTTTCCTACGAGGACGGTAAAAAAATAACCTTGACGGGCGACAACCTGATCGTCGAAAATTTGAAATTAAGCTACTACGGCGACATGGCGTTAACGGAATACCTTAAAATGAAGCAAAGCTCATCGTCGCCCGAACGCATTGAGCTGTCAATAGCTACGTCCTTGAATTCCTTTTCCGAAAAAAGCGTAACGGTACAAGTTACTTTGACCGAAGCGTTCGGATACGCGACGTTCAGCAATAAATCTTTACTTGACGGCACAATGTACGAATACCAAACCTTTGCCGTTCCGCACAATTTACAGATTACCGAACACTACTACCGTAGCTATGAGGGCTATATAAATAAAACGCCCGGCCGCACGGAGACGGTGGATTTGTACGAGGGGCTGTTCGACGAATTGACCGACGGTCCCCTTGCCGTAGGCGAAAAAGCGATAAGCTTAGTAAAAGACGGCATGTGCTCTCCCGAAAAATGCGATACCTTCACTCTTAAGGTCCTCACCGATACGGTTGACGAGATAGAGGTCGAACTCAATCCCCTTTTCGGCGGTATAATTATCGGCGAACCTGTTGATTTTACCGATTGCTTTATAAAAGTAACGTTTGCGCACAGCCAAACGACAAAGCTTGCCATGACCGAAAATATGCTGGGCGAATTAGACGAGGACGCGTTAGGCGAACAGAACGTAGAAATAACCTATAAAGAGGGCGTAAGGCAAGTTGTTATGTACGTCCGCAAGGTAAAGAGCTTCACGTTCTACGAGGGACTGGACAAAACCTATATGTTAAACGAAGAGCCGGATTTCGACAACGTATGGCTGAAAGTCAAGTTCGAAAAAGAGGAAGACGACGACTACGTGCGCGTACCTGCCGACCGCTTCGAGTCGTTCGATTTGTCCAGCGAAGGAAGCAAGTCGTTCTCTTTAACCTTCGGCGGACAAAGCAAAACGCATAATTACAGCGTAATAAGCGGCGTTTATATATCCTACACCAATAACGGCGACTCGATAACCTTAAACAGCTTCTTGACGGGTATTCCCGAAGAAGATTCCGACGCGTTTGTCCCCGAGGACCCGAAAAATATCGTCCTGCCCGCAGCTATCAACGGTATCCCCGTAACCGCAACTGCGGCCAACCTCTTTAAAGGGCAGAGTATTTTGCGTAGCTTAGTCGTTCCCGAAAGTATAACGAACGTAGGCGCGGGACTCGTGGACGGCTGCGCCAATTTGCAAAAACTAACGGTTAGCGGTTCCATTCAGCTTAAAAATTACTTTACGCTCTACAAAGCCGCGTCCTTCCCCAACAACCCCACCTACCCCAATATTCCCAAAAAACTTGAGGTGGTAATTTCGGGCGATTCTTTATGCGACGACTTCCTTGCCGACCTCTATTGCGCTCAAACCAATTATATAGCTAAGCTGACTTTGGGGAACAATTTAACGGATTTGGGCACCCAAAGCAGCTTCAATGCGGTAAAATCGTTTGGCGACGGCGGAAGCGCCGATGTGTACGCGAAGGACGACGTAATTTACACTGACAGCGGGGCTACGCTTTACTACTACTCGACCTACAAGACCACGGAAAGCTTCACTATCCCCAATACGGTAATTACCGCCAATATCGAAAGGAACGATTATATAACGGAACTGACTATTCCCGCAAACGTAACGACTTTGTGCGATAACTTCGCTGAAAATTGCGACGCGCTTATTACCGTAACATTTGAAAGCGGAAGCCAAGTTACCCGACTTCCCAATTTCGCGTTCGACAGCTGCGATAACTTAACCGATTTCACCTTCCCCGAAAATCTGGAATGGATAGGCGTTTACGTGCTGGGTTACTGCAATATCGACACGATTATATTACCGCAAACGGTAAGCTTCGTTGGAAACGGCGCGTTCTATAACGCAAAATGCACGCGTTTCTACATCCCGACGCTTGCGACGGAGTATTTTGTAAACAACGAATACACGCATCCGCGCAATAATATAATGATGCCCAACCTGAAAGCGATAGCTTACGACGGCTCGGTGGCATTGGCGACCCTCTCGATGTTTGCCGACAGCTTCATGCGTCCTACTAACATAGGGCTTTATATAACGGGCGAAAAAGTTGCAATAGGCAGGACTTGGTACTCCCCTGCGGGCGCCTATATCCCGTCTACAATCTACGTTTGCGCGGGTACTACTTTCGACAAACACTACTTTAATGGATACGTCTACCAAGAATACGGCAACCCGTTCGAAAAATGGTGGCTTCCCGACGAAACGTTGTAAAGAAAAAAGGCTTCCGCATTTTTTAATGCAAAAGCTGTCAACAGCAGGTTGACTGATAAGGGTTCATATAAAAAGAAGGATAGACTTTCAAAAATCTATCCTTCTTTTTATCCGCTTCGGTTGTATAACACCCTCGTTAATTTGCCGTCTTTATTTAATACTGGTCAACATAGATTCGGTCACTACCGACCAATCGTATTGCGGCATATACCTGCCCGAAAACACTCCGCCGCTTTTTAAAAATTCCCACATATCGCAATTTACGCCTTCGGTATTCATAACCGCGCGCCCGCGCTCGAAAATAACCAAATCTTCCGCGCCCGCCTCTTTTAAGGTCAATCTCAGTCGGCACACCGCGTCGCGGTAAAGCCTTTTTCCGAGCTCGACGTTTTTATCGGGCCATAAATTACCTACCGCCGTATCCATTGTGACGAACGAACCTCGCGCGTCGGTAAGAAGCGCAAGCAATTCTTTTGATTTCTTCGAGGAAAAATCGACGGGAATACCATTCACAAACAAATCGAACGCGTCAAACGTCTTCAAAAACAACTTAGGTCTGCCCGCACCCTCGGCAAGCGAAACCAGCAGAGACTTCAATTTATCCGCGCGATACGGCTTATGGCAAAAACCCGCGACCTTGCCGTTCAAGCGCTCGACTATCGCCTTTTCGTCCTTGGCGTACGCGCTTATAAACACTATTTTTATATTAGGATTGACCGCAAGCATCTTTTCGGCAAGCTCCACTCCGTCCATTGCGGGCATTTTAATGTCCAAAAACGCGACGTCTGCCTTTGTCTTTTCGACGTATTCCAAAGCGGATAAAGGCGAGTTCATAAACATCTTACATTCGATGTTCATATCGTCCACGACGTTCGGTAAAAACATGTTCAAAGCGGACAATTCGTCGTCAACCACTATTACTTTCATTTTTTAGCCGTATCCTCCTTATCGCATAATTCGATAATTATTTTCGTTCCGCAATTTAATCTGCTCTCCACTTTCATTTTCGCACCGAAAAGCTCCAACCGCTTGCGCGTATTGCTGAGCCCTACCCCCTCGGCAACGACTGCCGTATCAAAGCCCTTGCCGTTGTCCGAAACGGTAACGGTTATTATCCCGTCGCACTTTTCCGACTTCAACTCGATATAACCGTCCTCTATCTCGCGTATGCCGCTGTGCCTAATCGCGTTTTCGATAAGCGGCTGAATTGAAAGTACCGGCACGCAAAAATCGTTATAGGCTAAATCCAAATACAAATTGAGCGCGCCGTCTACGCGGATGTTTTCCAGTTCGAAATAATTTATAACGTTTCTTACCTCGTCTTCGAACGCAATCGATTCGTCGTTGTCGCTGTCCGTTATCGTCCGTAGGTGCCTTGCAAATCTCTCTATCGCCCCGTCGCCCTC
>CAYVEU010000200.1:0-3695 GCA_964450015.1 uncultured Christensenella sp.
AACCGCAATTTCCAATGTTTCCGAAACGATTTTATTAATTCGTCCAAAGCTTCTTTTTCGTTTATAATATTTTTGAGAAATTTATCTAAATATCTTTGAAAAAGACAAACGTTATTTAACTTTCTTGTTACGATGTTATACATTATGCGGTAAAAATTTTTATCCATCTTAACACAAACCGTATGATAATCTTCTAGCTTTGTGTTTCTAAATACATAATGCGTTATACTTTTGGCAACGCTGCGCCTGCCGCTGTCATCGTTGTACATTTTCTCTCCCAACATGTTTAATTAATGAAACATTTACAATATTTTTAATAAAAAGCACCCAATTAAAACGCTTAGGTTAAAATTGGGTGCTCTTGGCGGAGAAATCGGGATTTGAACCCGAGCTACGTTTTACCGTACTACTCCCTTAGCAGGGGAGCCCCTTCAGCCTCTTGGGTATTTCTCCTTAGCTGATTTATTTGCGTATTGATAATAGCACAATAAATCGACTTTGTCAATAATATTTACCTAACGGAGTGGATAGATTGCGTTTTATTTTTTTTAAGTACGCTTCTCAAAACTCCGCTCCGCCTAATCCGACGCCGTCAGCTTTTCTTTTAGCGCGTTTAGGGCGCGGGCGCGATGGCTTACTCCGTTCTTTTCTTCGGGCGACGCTACGCCGAAGCTCTTTTTAAGTTCGTCGCTGTAAAACAGCGGGTCGTACCCGAAACCGTTTTCGCCGTCTGGCTCTATCAATATGCGCCCTTGTACCCTACCCTCGGTTATCAACTCTTTCCCGTCCGGATACACGAGCGCAATCGTACTGATAAAGTACGCGCTTCTGTCCGTCGCTCCGTTAAGATTTTTAAGCAGCAATTCGTTATTTAGCTTATCGTCGTGCCCTTCTCCCGCGTATCTTGCCGAATACACCCCCGGTGCGCCGTTCAAGGCGTTTACGCACAATCCGCTGTCGTCCGCAAGCGCGCACATTTTCGTTACTCGCATTATTTCGCGAGCCTTTAACAGCGCGTTTTCTTCAAACGTCTCGCCCGTTTCAGCCACTTCGATGTCCAAACCAAGCTCCGATAACGTCTTTATATCGGTAAAAAAACCGCCGATAATGCTCTTTATCTCGCGTATTTTGTTTTTATTATTGCTTGCTATTACCAGTTTCATTCTTTTTTATCTTGTATACAGTCGATTTCTTTATCGGTTTTTTGCCTAGGAACGCGCCGAACATCATGCCGATACCTTGGAACGGTCTGCCGTTAAGGCGTTTAATAAGTCCGTCTACAAACTTTTTAGGCACGATACCCGACGTCATCGCGTAAATATTTCTAAGCGGCATATCCAAAGCGGCGAGCTGTACCATTTTTTTCATCGAATCGGGACTGTCCTTCGGCAACACTACGCCGCTGAACGTATACGTCGCCCAACGCATAAGTTTCCCCAGCCAACACGTTCTTATATCGTCTATCGTGGAATTGTAGTCGATCTCGCCTTTTTTAAACGGCACGTTGTCTATAAGCGGTCTACCCAAAACCGCCTCGAATTCCTTGTCCGGAATATCCGAATACGCGCCTATATCATAATATACGGGTGCAACTTTTCTCAAATCGAGCATATTCACGGGCTGTGCGTTTACGGTTACCGTACCTGCCAGTTTAATATCCCTACTGGACGCACCGACCAAAATTTCAAACTCTCCGCTCTCGACCGACCAGTCGTTTATCTCCGTATTGTAAAACGCAAAACTACGTCTGTCGAGTTCAATGGAAATTTGCGCGCTCTCGCCCGCCTTGATAAATACTTTTTTGAAGCCTTTTAACGCTTTTTTCTCGCGGTAAACCGTGCTTTCGACGTCCCTTACGTATACTTGCGCAACCTCGGCACCGTCGACGGGACCCGTATTTTTTACCGTAAACGTAACCGTCAATTTGTCGTTTTCGTCAATCGATCCCCCTGTTTTTCCGTTTTCGCCGATTGCGTCAGAGCTCAATTTTAAGTCGGAATATTCGAAAGTGGTATACGACAAGCCGTAACCGAACGGGAACAAGACGTCCTTATTTGCCGCGTCGAAATAGCGGTAGCCGACGAAAATACTCTCGCGGTATTCCACCGTTTTCGGTCCCATTTGATAGTATAACGACGACGGGTTGTCCCTTAAAGACAGCGGGAACGTTTCAGCAAGCTTTCCGCTGGGGTTGACGTCGCCGTATAAAAGTTTATAGCAAGCTTTGCCGCCCGCGCTGCCGGCAAGGTACATATTGAGGACCGCGGGCACTTCGCCGAGCCACGGTAGTTCCATCGGCGACCCGCCGCTTAATACCACGACTACGTTTTTGTTGCGTTCGACAACCGCGCCGATAAGCTCGTTGTGCGATTCGGGTATATTTAGATGCACTCTGTCAAAGCCCTCGCTTTCATACGTGTCGGTCAGTCCCGCAAACAAGACTACCGTGTCCGCCTGCTCCGCAACGTCACACGCGACTTTTAAAAGCGCCTTTTCCGTCTTGTCGTTCTTGACGTTGTACCCGTCGGCATATACGTAATCGGCTTTTATCTCGTCGAGATAATCGGTAAAACTGCAAAGTTTGTAAGGATTAATGCACGAAGAACCGCTACCTTGATAGCGCATTTCTTTTGCCAATTTACCGATAACGGCAATTTTTGCACCCTTTTTTAGCGGCAAAATGCCGTCGTTTTTAAGTAGGACCGCGCCTTTTGTCGCAATATCCGCCGCCAATTCGAAATTTTTGTCGTAATCGGCTTTTATATCCGTATGCTTCTCTCTATCCTCGAAACAACGGAAAATAAATTCCAGTATTCTACCGACAACGACGTCCAACGCCTCTTCGGATAAGTTTCCGGATTTAACAGCTTCGGCAATCTCCTTATCGGCGATACCCTCGTCCGACGGCATTTGCAAATCCAAACCTGCCAAAATACCTTTAACGCGGTCGTTTACCGCGCCCCAGTCGGACACTACTATGCCCTTAAATCCCCATTCCTTGCGCAAAATATCGGTAAGCAGCTTTGCGTTGTCGCTCGCGTGCACTCCGTTTATGGGATTATAACTGCACATTACCGTGTACGGTTGCGCCTTTTTAACGACGTTTTCAAACGCAGGCAGATAAATTTCCCTTAGCGCCCTTTCGTCCAACTCACTGCTGACGGTCATACGGCGTTTTTCTTGGGAATTGACGGCAAAATGCTTCAAACTTGTGCCGACGCTTTTAGCCTGCATAGCGTTGACGTAAGCCGCGCCCAACTCGCCCGCCAAATACGGGTCTTCGGAAAAATACTCGAAATTACGCCCGCATAAAGGACTTCTTTTGATATTTATTCCCGGTCCCAAAACGACGTCGACGCCCTGATCCACCGCTTCGTCGGCTATCGCGGAAGCTACCGCCGCCGCCGCTTCTACGTCCCAGCTCGAAGCAACCGTAACCGCCGTGGGAAAACACGTGGACTTCAAACTTTCCGTCATAACGTTTGCAACGTCGCCCTTATCCTTTTCCTTTCTAAGTCCGTGCGGTCCGTCGCTTACCACAACGCTGTCTATATCTTGCGTTTCAATAGGCGTAGTCTTCCAAAAATCGATTCCCGAACATAACGCGCATTTTTCTTCTAACGTAAGTTCTGTTAAAATTCTCTTTATATCAGCCATAAATCGTTCCTCTTTAATAGAATATATTACAATTTTAC
>CAYVEU010000201.1:0-3671 GCA_964450015.1 uncultured Christensenella sp.
GCTTCGGCTTTCCCAAGGGCTACGGACCCGAGGACGAGGGCGTTACGTTTACGGTATATCACTATAACCGCGACAAGGACGGTAAAATAACGACCGTGGAAGAAGTGCCCTGCGTCGTTACCAAAAGCGGAATAATAGCTACGGTAAGCAGTTTCAGCCCCTTTATGATATGCGCTGTCGACGCAAGCAAGGTGGCGGTTAAGAAGAATATTTACGCAAGCGTAAACGGCGTGGGCGGCAGCTTGGACAACACCGAGATACAAACAGTAGGCGAAAGCGGAATAACCTATAACGTTTCCGCGGACAGCGGCTACAAGGTAAACCGCATTTTGTTAAACGGCAGCGATATTACCGACAAACTCGCAAACGACAAGATAGCGCTTACAAGCGCCGACCTTAAAGACGGAAGCAACGAACTTGAAGTTACGTTTATTGCCGAAAGAGTTGCGGAATACTACGAAGAGCAAGGAATAACCGTTGCCGAGCCCCAATTCGTAATAACGGCGGAATTTGTCGAGCAGGTTATGACGGCAGACAAAGCGCCGGAAATTAAGCCCGACGACAACTCCACGCCCGCGGATAAGCCCAAGGACAAGAGCAAAATAATCGGACTTGCCGTAGGTATACCCGTAGCGGTATTGGTTATCGCAGGCGCGGTGGTCGCAATAATTCTTTTGAATAAGAAAAAGAAGAGCGGCGAGAAAAAAGAAGAAACGAAATAGAGAGAACCGCCGCTTTAAGAAATGAAGCGTTTCCTTGACGGAAACATGAAGCGCGTCTGACGACGCATTAAAGGATAAAATAAAGGATAGACTGTATTTTTACGGTCTATCTTTTCTTTTCGGTGAAAAGTGAAAAAGTAAGGATAATAAAGGGGATAAGGGCTTATCATTACGAAAAGAGCTTCCACCTTGCCATGCAGTGTTTCAAAAAGGAATACGCTTTTAAAAGGGGGAAGCTGTCACGCTTGCGCGACTGATGAGGGTTATATAGCGTTTAGTGAATAGTTAATAGAGAAAAAGCAAGGATAAGAAAGTAGAAAGCGGCATTTATTTTCGTTTTTATGAATTTACAGTAGTCATTATGACCACCTCTATGATTTTTAAATTTTATTGGTATATCATATTGACGTTCAAAGCGGTAGCTGAGAATATACCGTCCGCTTGGTTGCTACGACAAAGAAAGGATAGAGCGTAATGGTCTATCTTTTCTTTTTTGAATCCAATTTTCTCAAAATTCCCCCTAAACCTAAAAACATGGTGGGGCTACGCTTATTATCGAAATGGATAATTAAAAAAGAAAACAGCCTTTATTTCTTTTCTTATCCTTAACTTTGCATAAGCGAAATATAACACGCGCAAAGCGCGTATAAACTTAGCGCTAGCCGAATATAACTTCCCGCAAGGGAAATATAACTACTAAGCGAAGCTATACAAGCGTTGCAAGCGTCGCCATTTTCCTATTTTCCAACATCAACAGTTCCGCGCGGTCGGCATACGGCGCGGTCAATTTGTCGAGCAGGATAAATATATCCAGTTGTAAGTTTATAAGTCTGTTAAAAATATTTTGTTGGTTCGGACAGCAGGCGTTGCGAACGGACGGGATATACGAGTTATCGCCGTTTAGTCGGCTTATAATAACCAGCGACCGATATATAACGTTTCTTAGATAATTTACCGTTCTGCCCATGCGAGACGAGCCGCGCGAGTTCAGACAATTTAGAAGTTCCAGCTGTTCTTCCTCTAATATTATCAGTTGTTCGTACGCGGTTGAATTATTCGTCGGGATATTGGCGTTTTCCAACGCGCGTCCGTATTCTCTTGCCATTTGTTCCACGGTGTTGGGGTTTATATCCATAAGTTACCTCTTTATTCGTTTTGATATTAATACGCTAAACACGGGCAAAAGGTGACGGAACTCGTAGAACAAATAGAAATTTAGCGCGTTTGATTTGCGCAAGAGTGAGCGTCCTTTACAAATTTACGGGTTTATGATACAATTAAAAGGTTAAATTTACTATTTCACGGGAGGAAAAATGCCCAAAAGCTTTGCAATTATTTACGTTTTGGGCGGTTTGATTGCCGCCGCGATAATCGCAATGTGCTTATTTTTTATCATTAAATCGGTGAAAAGAGCAAAGGTTATCGGTTTGGATAAGAAGAAAATAAGAGAAACCGTTAAAAACAGCGCGTTATTTTCTATCGTACCAAGTATCCCTATCGTTATAGGAATAGGTATTATGATGCAATACCTTGGTTTGGCTATTCCATGGATAAGGCTGACCGTTATCGGCGCTTTGCAATATGAACTTATTGCTATGGATCAGGCGCAAACCGCGCTTACCGAAATGGGCGGCGGATTTCCGCAAGAGGTCGTTATTGCGACCGCGGTCGTTATTATGACCTTAAGTATTTTGAGCGGACCGCTGTTTAACGCCATATTCTACAAAAAATATCAAGGAAAGCTTGCGGACTTGCAGCAAAAGAACGCGCGGCTTATGAATACCGTTACCGGCGCTTTGCTAGGCGGTCTTTTGGCGGGTATGCTGAGCGCAATCCTTATCGGCGGCGTGTTTACCGTCGGCAATCCTCCCGCGCCCGACGCGACGGGAGTTACCGCGTACGGCGAAGTTACGCTTATAACCTTGTCGGCAAGTATCGTCATTATGGCGCTTTGCGGAGTGGTCTTAAAGGTGTTTAAGCAAAAGTGGATAGAGAGCTACGCGTTGCCCATTACTATTTTGGGGTCGCTCGCGATAGCCTATGCTTGTGTTCCTTTGTTTGCTTAGGCGGAACATTCATCCCGAAATAGAGCGTTAACCGTCGCTCCGCCTCGGGTCGAGTACTACTTGTACACTCCCTTTCGCCGTCGCTCGGTTGCCTTCTCTTTCGCGCGACTGTTGCGCCTAAGAGGGGGACAAAAAATCAGTAGAGAAACAGTAAGGATATTAAGAGGAAAGAAAAATGAAAAATATATTTAAGAGAGAAAAAACAGACGGAATACAGACCCGCGAACAGTACAATTTACAGATGCATACGCTGGGCAGGATTTTTACCTGGCTTGCCGTGGGATTAATACTTTTGGTTCCCATATTCTACTGTGTGAGCGCCAAAACTCTGCCTAACGGGCTTGCGATAGTCAAGTCGTTGCCGTTTTTACTGGGGTACGTTGCGATAGGACTTATCGAAGCGATTAGCTACGCGCCGCTTCTTGGAACGAGCGGGCAGTACATGAGCTTTATAACCGGAAATATCAGCAATTTGAAGCTGCCGTGCGCAATCAATTCTCAAAATATTGCAAAAGTCGAAAAGGGTTCGGAGGAGCAGGAGATAATAACTACTATAAGCATTGCGGTAAGCACGATAGTTACCACGCTTATCATTATAATAGGGCTTATTCCGCTTATAATCTTCCAACAGCAGATAGTCAACGTTTTAAATCCCATTTCCCCCTACGTTATCCCCGCGATATTCGGGGGACTCACGATGGTCCTTATCGCGCAATACTATAAGATAGCCGCGATACCGTTTATTGCGTGTATAGCTATTTGCGCAATCGGGAACGCCATAGGCTTCGGCAGCGCGTTAAGCCAGTCGACTATGGTAATCGTCGGTATGGTAATAAGCGGAATTTCCACGACCATACTTTATAAAAAGAATAAAATTTAAATC
>CAYVEU010000202.1:0-3652 GCA_964450015.1 uncultured Christensenella sp.
CGCTATTCGACGAATTATGGCTGATTGCGATAGACGGACTTTTGGACGTCGATTACGATTTATATAAAACTTTGATAGCTTCCAAGTTAAAAAGAGACACTTCCGCCGCCTTACACCAAAAAGCGGGACTTTACGACGTGTATTTAGACACCTCTTTGGAAAGCGAAAATACGCCGATAAGAACGGAATTTTTGAGACTTTTAAACAACTACGGCGTTAAATTGGAGTCGGCTACTTCGACCCTTGCCCGTTCGGGATACGGCACGGTAAAAATGTACTGGGTGAACCAAGACGGCTCTATCAAAGACGGAAGTTACGATTTTACCTATGAAATAAGCGAATATAACGGCGAAAGGAACAACTTTGAGATAATTCCCAAAGATATAAGCATTGTAAACAACTCCGGTTCGGACAATTACATCTATGACGGCAAGCCGCAGGGACCGGACCAACTGGTCGTTTCCGGATACGTCACCGAGGAAGAGAAACAGCATTTTGCGGCGGATTACGGCGACGGATACGAAAAATTATTTACCGTATACTTCTACGGAATACCTCTCCCCGCTTCTTTGGACTGGAAAGAAATGTCCGCCGAAGAGCAAGCGGCATATATTGAAGCCAATAAAAACCGCAAGGCGATAGTCGGCTACGACGGCAAAAACTATATAAACGGAGTCGGCGACAGATACGCGTTTTCTCTAAAAGAAATCAACGCGGGCCAATACGCCGTGGTCATTATCGGCGCGGCATACAAATTTTCGGACAATGACTACCGAGAAAACGACAGCTTTAATATGCCGGCGCCCTTCTACGTTGCGTGGGAGATACAGAAAAAAGATATTATAGTAAACAGGGACGCCTCTCACTCTTCGTCCATGGTATTCGGCGACGTCAACTACGGCGCGGCCACCTACGTATTTACGGGCATTGTCGCCGGCGATAAAGTCAAAATTCAGTCGCTGGAATTTTTATACGAAAACGATTCGGCTGACGGATTTATTCGTTATGCCACCCTCAGCACGTCGACCTATTTATCCGGCGGTACAACTTATTACGTTTACGGGACTTTCGCGGGCGATTACAACGTAAAAATGAACGGCGTGATGACGGACGATATGTCTGAGTCCACCAAGCTTTACGGCGTAGCCGACAACAATTACGGGCGTTACGACACTAATTATACGTTAAATTACCAAGGAGACCCGTTTACAATTTCGCATAGAACGTTGGCAACGAGCGACGTAGAATACACGACCGACGGCGGAGCTACCTTCTCGTCCACCTTACCGGATATGACTTACGTTTACGGCGTGAAGAAAGGCATTAGACTCACGGTATCCAACTTCTACGACCCCGACTTTTTGACAAACGACGTTGCGGCAAAGAGCGCAAACAATCCCTTGGTCGGCGCGTCCGACCTAGTCGATTTTGCCAGAATGAAAATCAGCCGTACTTACGCCAATTCCGAATGCGTGGTAACCACAGACGCAGCGGCGGGCACGGCGTCGTTCTTGTTTACCGCTATAAACGCGGCTACTTACACCGTTCATTTAGGCAAAATTACCTATTCTTATAACGACGTAGATTACGGAAATTACGACAAAGCGGACAAAAACGTCAATTATACCATTAATAAAAAGACTATTACCGTATTATGGAAGCTCGACGGCAAAGCCGTAGACGAGGACGTTCCGAGCGTTGTTTACAACGGAAAGGAACACTCGGTCACCGCCGAACTAATCGGCGCGGCAAGCGGCGTTCTCAAAACCGACGATAATCTGGTATACTACGGCGACTTTATAGACGCGTCGAACCTGTATTCGGTTTATCAAAACAAAAATCCCCTGTCGCTCGAAATCGAAACGAGCGGTTCCGACAGGCACACCAACGTCAACGTCGATGACGACATAGACAAGCCTTACGAAACCTATTTGAAGTCGTTTACAAGCGGCAACTACCTTATTGCGGAGAGCGGACAAGGCGCGAACTGTTTGCAATGGGCGATAACCAGACGGGAATTTACCATAAGCGTAACCAACCCGTCCAACACCTTTATTTACGACGGAAAGCCGCACCAAGCGGTACTCAACCTCGAAGCGGTAACCGCCGCAGACGAGGACGACGTAGAAGTCGTACTGGACAATTTCGGTGCAATAGTCGGCAGCGGCTCGAATTTCACCTACACCGGACTGGTATTCAACGCCGCCAACAAATCCCTATCCGCGACGAACAGCGGAATTTACTCGTTCTCTTATAACGCAACCGCCGAGATAAAAATCGACAGAAACTGGTTGCTTACGGGCAGCGCCGACTATTCGGGCGACAATTTCCTCTTGGCGATAGTACCCAGAGTTTTAAAGCTGGGCTTTAACACGACTTCGGCAAACTACAACTCGAACAACCTCGTTTCCCGCTTCCGTGCCTCGTATATCGACGCGGCGGTGACTTTGCCCGAAAACGACCTTACTTTAACCTACAATCTCGACGAGATTATCCATGCGGGGACTTACGACGTTACCGTAACGGGCGCAACTTCCGCAAGCGGCAACTTCGTTCTTGCCGAAGCCGACCCGTCCGAACGCTGGTACGCGACCATTGCCGACGGCGAACGGTACGATTATTACGCCGACCAAGAAGTTATCGACACATACACGGCGACCGTAACGGTAAATAAGTATACGATAACGCTCGACCCGACTAAACTCAACGAAGCGCTTGCAGACCACGTTTACGACGGGCTTTCTCACGGCTACACTTTGACAACGCTCTACGAAGAATTTATTAAGTCCCTGCTTTTATGCGAAGCGGACAAAGAGGGATACACGTTAAAAGGCGCGTCCGAAGCGGGAACGAACGTGGGAACGTACACGGTTACTATCGAGGACTTCAACCCGTTCAACGGCTACGTAGACTACCGTTTTGCTCAAACCGGCGGATATACCGACACTTGGTCTATAACGGCGCGCGAGTTGGTATTCGGCTACGTCGAATATCACAGCGGCGGAAGCGAGTTCGTATACGACGGGTACAATCACGGGTACACGCTAACGGTCGGCAATATCGTCGACGGCGAATACGTAAGGCTCACGTTTAACGGCAACAACGTGAACGTCGCCTCGCCTCTTGTCGTCGGTTCGGTCAATTCGACCGGTTTCTACGGCAGCGCGGCGGCGAACTATTCCATAACCAATTTCGCGCTCACCGACGCGACCGTCGAGGGCGTTACCTATCTATCCCGCAATTACAGCTTGCCCGAGGGCGGCGCTAACAAGAGTTGGGTCATCGAGAAAAAGACTATTACGGTAGAATGGCACAATACCGAGCTTACTTACCGCGCGAGCGCGTACACGCCTACTAACGGCGGCGTTTACGCTACCGTGACCAACATAGTCGGAAGCGACACGTTCAACCTCAATTACGGCGGGCAAACTACCGCGACCAATGCGGACGACTACGTCATATCCATAGAAGACTTGACGGGCGGCACTTACGGCAACTACCAGATAGTAGGCTCGCTTTCCACCCAGTGGACGATAAAGAAGAAAGAGCTTACCGTATTCAGCTGGGCGGGAGTCGGCGCCGGCTTTACCTCGTCCCCCGCTCTTCAAGTGACTTACGACCGCGCAAACCACAGTATAAAGGCTACTCCGAC
>CAYVEU010000203.1:0-3630 GCA_964450015.1 uncultured Christensenella sp.
GGGCGGTATGCGAAGAAATCGACGGTTTTATGTCAGCGGACGAGCGCGAACGTAAAATGGACGTTTTGAATTTCCAAATTGACGAAATCGACGGGGTCAACTGGACCGATGAGGGTGAAATTTCGCAGTTGAATGCCGAAAGAAGCCGTTTTTACAATGCGCAAAAAATAAGAGATTCGATTGCCGCATCGGCAGGCGCACTGAACGAGGACGGGTTTGGGGCGCTGGGCGGCTTCAAAAGTGCTATGTCCGAATTGAAGGGTGCCCTTAAATACGACGAAAGTCTGACGGAACTCTACGATAGGTTGGAAAGCCTAGTGATTGAAGCCGAGGATATTTCCGACGTTTTATACTCTAAACTCGAAGAAACGGGAGACAATATCGATATAGAGGCAGTGGAAAAGCGTTTGGAGCAAATAAAGTTGCTCAAACGGAAATACGGTTCGTCAATTGAGAAAATCGCCCAATTCAGGGCGGAAGCCGAACGAGAATTGAATTTGCTTGCCGACGCCGAGAATAGAATAGCGGTTCTCGGTAAAGAAAAATCCTCTTTAGAGAAAACTATCGGCAAACAAGCTGCGAAATTGCATGAAATGCGCCTTGCCGTCAGTGAAAAATTTCAAAAAGCAATAGCGGATAATTTAAACGAACTCGGCATGAAAAATTGTGTTTTCGAAGTAAAAATCGAATATCCAGATAATGTTTTGGACGGATTGAACAACAATGGCGCGGACACCGTTGAATTTTTACTGTCTCCGAATGTTGGCGAACCGTTGAAGCCGTTGCATAAAATCGCAAGCGGCGGCGAGATGAGCAGGTTGATGTTGGCTATAAAAAATATCATAGCCGAGGTGGACAAAATCGGCACGCTTATTTTTGACGAGATTGACACTGGGATTTCCGGTATGATTGCCAAAGTCGTTGCGTGTAAACTTTACGATATAGCAAAGAGCAGGCAGGTCATAGCAATAACGCATTTGCCGCAACTGGCGTCAATGGCGGATAGTAATTTCCTTATTTCCAAAAGGGTCGAAAACGGAACCAAGACCGTTACGTCGGTTGTTGAACTTGATAACGACGCGGTGTACGAAGAGATTATGAGGCTTACCGGAGCGGTGGAAAACAGCGAAATCGGCTTGTCTAACGCAAAAGAACTAAAAAAGTGGGCAAACTCCTATAAAACGCGGAAATAGCACACTATTATTTCATAAACTGTGCTAAATTAGAATTATATTTATAAGTTTACCATATAGTGGTAAGCTTTTTTTGTATATTACTATACGGAATTTATACAACTAAAATCGATAGGAGAAATTATGTTTAAGAAGATTTCCGCGCCGACTTTGGTGCTTATTTTGTCGGCTGCGATTATTGTTGTAATGATAATCTCGGTGCCGTTTGCCGGAGCTGTATACGCTTATTCCGAAAACGATACGGTTTATTTGGGCGGTACTCCGTTGGGGATAGAAGCTATTAGCGAATATTTTATAGTTTCGGAAATAGTAAACGTGACGACTAAGGACGGTTGTTTTTCACCAGCGCTTCAAAGCGGTATAGTAAAGGGAGATATTTTGGTTTTATTAAACGGTAAGCGCATAGAAAATATAGTGCAATTCAATGCCGAAATTCAAAATTCAGAAAATGAAGTTACGCTGACGGTACGGCGTGGCGACGTTTTAACGGATTTTGTGGTTGTGCCGGCGTATGATATTGCGCAAAATCAGAAAAAAATCGGTTTGATGTTGAAAAACGAGATTGCGGGCATAGGTACGCTTACGTTTATAACCAAAGAGAACCGTTACGGGGCGTTGGGGCATATGATTGTAGATTCCTTCGGATACGGAGGGATTTATTCTTACGGCAATGTTTACGATTGTAATATCGGTGGCTTCCATAGAGCGGAAGGTAATACCCCCGGAGAATTGCGTGGGAAAATAGATTATTCGACGAAAACAGGTACTATTGATAAGAATATTTTTTGCGGCATATACGGAGAGATGAATTCTTATGCTCACGAACTAAAAGAAATAGAAATCGGTTTGCGCGATACGGTTAAGAGCGGCAAAGCGCAAATTTATACCACCATTGACGGAGTCACGCCGAGATTTTACGAGATAGAGATAATTAAAGCGGTAAAGCAAAACTCTCCGTCCGATAAAGGTATGGTAATTCGCATAGTAGATAAAGATTTAAAAAACACGACTGGCGGTATTTTGCAGGGGATGAGCGGCTCGCCGATTATTCAAGACGGGAAACTCATAGGTGCGGTGACGCACGTTTTTACCGCGGATTCAACAAAGGGCTACGGAATTTATATAGACTGGATGCTTCCGAACGCTTAGTATAGGAATAAACGACAAAATACGGCATAAACTTTATTATGCTTTGTCGAATTAAAATGTGGATAAAAGATATGATTATTGCGGTTAAAATGGTGTTTAACCGCAATAAATTTCTGTGTATTGCTATGGCGGTCGCTACGATTGTAGGTATTATACTCGCGTTTTCCTGCGCCAAACCTGCCGCCGAAAGCGCGGACGGAGGAAACGTTATTACCAAGCTGTCGTGCGGAGAATTTAATTTTTTGATATTTTATTTTCAGTTGTTGATATTTACGACGATATTATATTTTATATCGGTATTGACGTGCTTTAATCCGATAGTATTTTTTATCAACGTGCCGATAGCGTTATTCGTCACGAAGTATTTTTTTAAGAGGGCGTTTATAACGTGTTTTGTCGACGGTTTTAGCGGAATTCTTACTTTGCTGATACTATATTTGCCTTTGCTGATAATAAATCTATTAATTTACACTGTATTTCTTGCGGAATTATTCTATGCGGCGTGTTACGGTTGCAGTTGGAAACGCATTACACCGCTTAAATGCAATAGAGTTGCGTTAAAAAAATTGTTAGAAAAATTCGTACCGCTGTCATTGGCGGCAAACGTAATTTACACAGCTGTAATATTGATAATTTTAGCGATAATTTATTAGTATATTTCTCATTTTCTTTCAAAAACTAAGGGTAAAAGGAGAGATGAGAATATGAAGAAGATTTTATTTGCGGTTTTGGTGGCAGTTGCAGTGATGATTGCCGCCGTGCCGACGTCCGCTTTTGCATTCGCGCAAAGCACGCCGAATACCGAAACAGATTTTAAAGTCGGATCGTGCACTTCACGTGCGTCGTATATGTTGGACTATGATACGGGAACGGTAATTCTCGATAGGAATTCCGATGATAAATATCCGATTGCCAGCATGGTTAAGATTATGACGCTTCTTATGACGTTTAACGAGATTGACGACGGGAATTTGTCTTTGGATGAATTTATTACGGTAAGCGACTTTGCCGCGGGAATGGGCGGTTCGCAAATGTTTCTGGATGCGGGAAGCGAATATACGGTAAGCGATTTAATAAAAGGCGTAACCGTTTGCAGCGCCAACGATGCGGCGGTTGCTTTGGCGGAACGAATTTGCGGAAGCGCGGAGAGTTTTGTTGACAGAATGAACGCTTACGCGAAGGAAATAGGTATGGAAAATACGCTGTTTGCAAATCCTACGGGGTTGCCGAACTCGGGAGAGCAATATTCCACGGCGAAAGACGTATCTATAATGTTTCGCAAATTGCT
>CAYVEU010000204.1:0-3558 GCA_964450015.1 uncultured Christensenella sp.
CGTTGTGACTTTCATAGAGATTTTTGAACGTCTTTAACGTCTTTACCATTTGCTGAACGCGTACGGGACGCAAAAAGCCGTCTACTTCCATGCCTTTTGCAAGTCTGACGTTTTCTTTAAGTTCGTCAATGACGGAAAAATATCCGCCCTCTCTGATGTCCACTATAACTCTCCGCGCCGTGTTAGACCCGATATCGATAATAGCTATCTTTTCCATAGTGCCCCGATTCCTCCTCATACTTATTCTCTCTGCACTCCCTTAGTGCAGTTTGTCTAATTTATATTGTTTAAAGATATTATATAATTAGTCGATTATAATTGCAAGGGCATTTACTATTTTTTTACTCTTTGTTATAAAATAATTTTTTTTGCCGCGCAGTTTTTCAAAAGTAGATTAAAAAGCTTTATCCGAAGTTAAAAAAATTGTGTGAAAAAATTTGTACGGAAAAAAGCCGACCGATAAGTCGGCTTAATTCGTAAGTTATACAACTTATTATTTCTTGTACCTTGCCAAAATGCTTTCGCCGCTGAGAACCTTCTTGACGTCGCTGACGTACTTGGATTCCGCTCTTGCGGGAGCCGGCGCGGGAGCAACCTTTTTGGGCTCTTTCTTGGGACGCTTGATCGTGGGAGCCGCATAGCCTTCGCGCAAGTAAGAAAGGTCAACTTTGATAAATGCGGTGAAGTTCTCGGTATAAATAGACTCCTCGATATTGATTTCTACGACGTCCTTGCCCTTATTCTTCAAGAAGCTTACGATAGGCAAAATATCTCCGTCGCCAACCGCAAAGCCTACGGCGTCTACGGTAGAATTGATACCGATAAGCGTTCCGTCGATAACCTGACGGGTGTCCAGCTTATTTCTTCTACGCGACGCGATCGGCGTTACAGCGTCGTAACCTTTAGCGGCGATGTACTCGTTAAAGTCACGGTTGCGCTTAGCTACATAGCTGTAGAATTTTACGCTGACGATGTCGTACTTTTGCTCGATTTCCGCGGCAAGTTTCTTGTAACCGTCGCAGGAAATTCTCAAGCTTGCAAGGTCGATTAGCAATGCAATCTTCGGCTTGTTCATTTTATTCCTCCATTCCGTTTATAGACTTAATTTTTATTAGTTGAGCTTATTTTCTCTGAAATAATAATACAGATACTGTTGCGCGTATCCCGAAAGATTGCCGAACCTTTCTACGAGCCGCGCGCTCATTCTTCCGATATTTTCGTCCGCTTCGTACCCAAGCGAAAGATAAATTTTCTTGCTCCAAGTATCCATAGGAAACAAATCCGTCTTCTTGAACGCAAAAAGCAAGATGCAATCCGCCACTTTTTTACCGACTCCTTGCAGCGAAAGAAGCGTTTTGCGAGCTTTTTCGGTGTCCGCGAGTCTTATCTCCTCCAAATCGAGTTCCATAAGCTGTCTGGACGCCTTGTATAAATAATCGTCCCTGTAACCGGCTCCGATAGACGAGAAAAAGGACTTTTCCGCTCCCGCCATCGCCTCGGGCGTGGGGACCGCGCGGTATCCGCCCATATCCTCGCCTAAGCCGTCGCAAAGTCTTTCGATTATTTTCTTTATTCTGGGAATATTGTTGTTTGCCGAAATAATGAAAGAAATTATCATTTCGTAAGGGTCTTGATTTAACAGTCTGATTCCCCTGCCGAAGTCGATAGCTTCCTTTATATTCGGATAACACTCCGTCAAATTCCGCTTTAAAGCCGCATAGTCGCGCTTTAAATCGAAATAATCGACAAAATATTCCGCATTGGTACTTTCAATTATAACACAGCCTTTTTCTTTTCGCAATAGGCATTTTAAATTTTTTGCAAAAAGAGTATAACAATCTCCGTCGTTTCGGTATCTGAAAACCTGTCCACAATCCAAAATATGTTTTATATCAAATTCGGACAGGTCCTCGATAACTATTTTTCCGTCGTAAATTGCGTATTTCAAAACGGCTGTTCTTTTGTAAAACCGAGATAAAGATTAGTCCGCGGCGTAAACGCTGACTTTCTTGTATCTCTTGTTTCTGGTTCCGCCCTCTTCGAATCTGACAACTCCGTCAATCAATGCAAAAAGGGTGTCGTCCTTACCTATACCGACGTTGTGTCCGGCATGGAACTTGGTTCCTCTCTGTCTGACGAGGATATTCCCCGCGAGGCACGCTTGTCCGTCGCTCTTCTTCGGTCCGAGGCGCTTTGCCGCGCTGTCACGACCGTTCCTCGTGCTGCCCATACCTTTTTTATGAGCAAATAACTGAATATTCATAAACATATTATCTTTCCTCCAATTTAACAAAAGCCTTATAACCGTCCGCAATGTCTTTAAGCCCAAGCAGCATCGTTTCCGCAATCGTCTCGAACCTTAACGCTAGGTTTTCGTCGTCGACTTTCGGAACGGTTATGCGCATAAACCCCGAGTCGTCTATTGTATAATCCGGTTGTTGCGGAGAATACTTTATAAGACCGAGCAACGCCGTTTGCGCCGTCGCGCTTATTGCCGCGCAAACTATGTCCTTTCCGTATTTTGCATATCCCGAATGTCCTTTTATTACGACTTCGGCAATGCGTCCGTCTTCACGCGTAACGGTAATAACTGTCATTAGCCTACGATAGAAGTGATTTTAACTTCGGTATAGGGCTGACGGTGACCTTGACGCTTGCGCTCGTTTTTCTTCGCTTTGTACTTGAAAATGTCGATTTTCGCGCCCTTGCCGTTTTTAACGACTTCCGCTTCGACGCTTGCGCCGTCAACGGTGGGGTTGCCGACCGTAACAACGCCGTCTTTATTAAGCATAAGAACGTCAAACTTAACTTTGCTTCCGACCTCGGCGTTCAAAAGCTCCACTCTGAGAACTTCACCGTTCTCGACGCGGTATTGCTTTCCGCCCGTTAAAATAATAGCGTACATAAAAACCTAACCTCCTTTAATGAAGACTCGCTAAAACCGGGTGGCGAAAATACGCACTTAGGTACCCTTATTATGCGGCTATTGTCTAATTTACCACAAACGCAAGTTTTTTGCAAGCGTTTTTATTCTTTTTTTTCGCTTTTTATCCTAAAACGAACCGTACGGTTTTCGGATTTCGTTTTTCCTCCCGTAAAAGCCGCCGCCTACTTACGGCGTTGCGGCAAATTCAGCTTTTTGACGGTTTTATAAACTTAGGTTTGGGCGGATTTGCAGGGTCGAAGTCGGGAGGATAACAGCCGCCGTACTTTGCCCCGCAATTACTGCAATAGAGGTAATGCGGCGACCCAAGCCCGCTCTCTATCTTCACGTATCCGCATTTGTCGCAATAGTGCTTTACGCTGTAAGGGGGTCCGTAGATCGCGGCGCCGACGTACCTGCCGTTTGGTCTTTGCGGCTTTAAGGCGCCTTCCGTTGCTTTACTGCCGCAACGAGGGCAAAAATTGTCGGAGTCGCCGAGGACTCTTCGGCATTTGTCGCAATGTTTTTCGCTCATTTATAAATTTACTCCTTTTTTAATACAAAATTTAGGCTGATTGGTTGTAAAATTCCAAGTATGCGCCGAATCCCCCGCGCAAAAGTCCCGCTCGGCGCAT
>CAYVEU010000205.1:0-3553 GCA_964450015.1 uncultured Christensenella sp.
ATTTTTAGCTATAATTCAGATAATAACCTTACCGGCATAGTTTACAGTGACGAAACGGTAAAAAGATTTGCCGCACTCAAACCGGCTGCCAAAGATTTCCGCATTTATTGGGACAACGCATATATGGTGCATTACGTCACGGAAGACGTGCCGCTTCTCAATATCTTAAATACTGCAAAGGAGTACGGCAACGCAGATATCGTGTATATGTTCGGTTCGACTTCCAAAATTTCTTTCGCGGGCGCCGGTATTGCGTTTATTTCGGCTAGTGAAAAGAACCTTGCTTCCTTAAAAAAACTTATGGGTATTCAAACTATCGGATACGACAAAATCAATCAGCTTGCCCACGTTGAGTTTTTCAAAACCGTGGACGGTATAAAGGCGCATATGGCTAAGCACGCGGCAATTATGAAGCCGAAGTTCGAAGCCGTACTTAATATTCTTAAAGAGGAATTGTCGGATATAGCCACTTGGAACGAACCTAAGGGCGGATATTTCGTCAGTTGCAGTTTGCCCGAGGGTACGGCGAAGAGAACTGTGTATCTCGCAGCACAAGCGGGAGTCGTCTTTACGGGTGCGGGCGCGACGTATCCGTATAAAAACGACCCGAAAGACAGCAATATAAGAATTGCGCCGTCGTTGCCGCCGGTGGAAGAACTTATCGTCGCAATGAAAGTATTTTGCTGTTGCGCCAAACTTGCTTATTACGAAAAAGTCACCGGAAGAATTTAGGTATATTTGCGGCGGATCGATAAGGTTCGCCGTTTCTTTATAATGAGGCGTTGATGATTTACCTTACCGATTTCAGATTTCCGAATATCGAACAGGAATACGATTTCAGAATGAACTTGAAAGAAACCTGTTACGATACTATTTATCCGTTTTTCGTTTTATCTAAACACGGATTGGAAAGGTTGGATTTCGAACCCATTACCATTCTTTACGGTGGGAACGGCTCGGGGAAAACTACGGCTCTCAATATAATAGCGGAAAAACTCTCCGTACAAAGAGACGCGCTTTATAACCGTTCCAATTTTTTCGAAGATTATACTGAACTTTGTCGCTACAATACCGATAGACGGCTGCCGCGCGACCGTAGAATAATAACAAGTGACGACGTGTTCGACTATATGTTAAACTTGCGTGGATTTAACGCCGGAATCGATACAAGAAGAGAGGAACTTTTCTACGAGTATTCCGAAGCAAAAAATTCGCCGTTTCAAATGCAATCCTTAGAAGATTACGACGAACTTAAAAAGGTTTGTCAAGCAAGGGGCGCTTCACGTTCGCAATTTATAAGAAGTCGTCTTGCAAGTAACGTCAGAGAGCAATCTAACGGCGAAAGCGCGTTTTTGTATTTTACGGATAAAATTCGTGAAAACGGAATGTATTTACTTGACGAACCCGAAAACAGTTTATCTCCTGAAAAACAGCTTGAACTTAAACAATTTTTAGAAGAATCGGTGCGGTTTTTCAGCTGTCAGCTTATTATTGCCACTCATTCTCCGTTTTTATTGTCAATTCCAAACGCAAAAATTTACGATTTCGACGAGAAAACGGTCGATATAAAGCCGTGGACGAAGCTTTCAAACGTTAGAGCGTATTACGATTTCTTTAAAACGCACGAAAAAGATTTCGATTGATTTTTATAATTTTACAATTATCGGCATAACGGAACGTCGCCGTTCATAAATTAGACTAAAATAATTTTTGGAGGCGTTTATGCTAAATTACGATATATATGATGATATAGCGCAAAGAACCGGCGGCGATATATATTTGGGCGTTGTCGGTCCTGTTAGAACGGGGAAATCAACTTTTATCAAAAAGTTTATGGAATTGCTTATTTTGGAACGGATAGAGGACAAAAATAAGCTAGCGAGAATGATAGACGAATTGCCGCAGTCGGCAGACGGGAAAACAATTATGACTACCGAGCCTAAGTTCGTCCCCAACGAGGCGGTAAACGTAACTTTCGATAAAATGAGCGCGAACGTACGCCTTATCGATTGCGTAGGGTACTTGATAGAGGACGCGCTGGGACACAAAGAGGGTAAAAAACCCCGTTTGGTAAAGACTCCGTGGTCGGATACGGAAATGCCGTTTCAAAAAGCGGCGGAGATAGGCACCGATAAGGTAATTCGCGAACATTCTACGGTTGGTATTTTGGTTACCACAGACGGAAGTATCACCGAGATTAACCGTGCCAAATACGTAGAGAGCGAGGAAAAGGTAGTTAAAGAACTCAAAGACGCGGGCAAGCCGTTCGTTATCGTTTTAAATTCCCGCACGCCAGACGAAACCGACACCGTAAGACTGAGAGAAAGCCTAAGCGAACGTTATTCCGTTCCGGTCATCGTTTGCGACGTTGTCAATATGACAAAAGACACAATTACGGAAATCATGCAAAGCGTTCTTTTCGAATTTCCGATAACGGGCGTAAACATTGCATTGCCCAAGTGGATGCGTTCGTTGTCCGCTGATGAAAAGATTATTTCGGATATTATCGGCAAATTGCAAGAAACGGTTCAAAGCGTACAAAAAATGCGCGATTACGAAATACTGGAAACAATGTTTGCGGAGTCCGAATATTTAGAGCCAGACGTGGAAATAGTGAGTCAGCCCGCTACTGGTAAAATTGACGTAAAATGCCGCGCAAAAGACGGTTTGTACTTCAAAGTACTAAGCGAACAATGCGACAAAAATATCGACGACGACTACAAACTCCTTGCTTTTGTAAAGAAGCTAAGTAAGTCGTATGCGGACTACGAAGGCATTAGAAAGGCAATGGAAACCGTACGCGAAAACGGCTACGGCGTTGTCAATCCGAGCGTCGGAGATATGGAGTTAGAGGAGCCTGAACTCGTAAAACGCGGCAACCAATACGGCATAAAACTTAAAGCGAGCGCACCGTCGTTCCATATCGTAAGAGTAGACGTGGAAACGGAGATAAGCCCGATAATAGGAAGCGAACAGCAGAGCGAGGATTTGGTTAAACGCCTGATAAGCGAATATGAAAATAACAAAGAGGGTATTTGGGAAACTAACATGTTCGGCAAGACGTTGGACGACCTAATGAAAGAGGACTTAAACAATAAACTGTCCTGTATGCCTAGCGACGCTCAGCGCAAACTGCGCAAGACGATTTCCAGAATAGTGAACGAAGGCAAAGGCGGAGTATTATGCATTTTGTTGTAAAATACCGATTTTATGCTTAATAACGGTACAAAACAATCTTGATAATCAAAAAAATAAAAGGTTGCGCATAAACGGCGCAACTTTTTATTATGATTGAGTTGTGAAAGGCATTTATTTGTGTTATAATTTTTTTTAACTTATATATTTAGGAGTTATATTAATGGGACTTATCAGCTTTCTTTTTAAAAGAGACAGGCAGAGAACTTTGGCAAAGCTTTACAAAACGGTAGAGATAATCAATGGGTTGGAAGAAAAGTATCACGCAATGAGTGACGAGGAGCTCATATCTCAAACCGATATTTTAAGAAAGACAGTTTCGGACGGAGCAAAATTAGACGACGTTTTACCGGACGCG
>CAYVEU010000206.1:0-3542 GCA_964450015.1 uncultured Christensenella sp.
TCCGATTTGGAAAACGGCATTATCGCCAAGTTGTTTGATTAATATGCCGAAACAAGTTCAGTTACAACCTGAAAATTTCGAACTCGAAACTAATACGGTATGGGCGTTCCCCGATCGCGGAAAATGGGCAACGCACGACGCCAAATATCGTGGTAATTGGTCGCCTTATATTCCGCGCAATGTTATACTGCGCTATTCCAAAGAAGGCGATACTATTTTAGATCAATTTGTTGGTGGCGGCACAACGGCGGTTGAGGCGAAACTTACACACCGTAATTTTATCGGTGTAGATATTAACCCGTCGGCTATTGAGATTACAAAAACAAAATGTGCTTTTGATTTTGAAACACAAGCCACAACTACACTAATAAACGGCGATGCGCGAAAATTAGATTTACTCGATAATTCGATTGACTTAATATGTACGCACCCACCGTATGCCGATATAATTCATTATAGCGAAGATATTGACGGCGATTTGTCACTTTTGCCTATGAAAGACTTTTTGTTTGAGATAGGTAAAGTAGCCGATGAATGTTATAGGGTATTGAAAAAGGACAAATTTTGCGCTATACTAATGGGCGATATGCGACACAAAGGAATGGTGCAACCGCTTGCTTTTGAAACTATGCGCATATTTGAATTGGTTGGTTTTAAGGCAAAAGAAATTATTATCAAAGAACAGCACAACTGCAAAGCAACAGGTTATTGGAAAACAAACAGTATAAAGTTTAATTTCTTATTACTTGCTCACGAATACTTATTTGTATTCAAAAAATAGTTTTGGAATAAGGTGAAATTATGGAATGGAGTGAAATTGGATATATTGCATTAGGTATTGTTGCAACTTTAATTGGCAGTATAATATTAAAAATATTGGAAGTAAAGCTTAATAGAATAGGAAAAAAAGAAATCTACGGTAAAGTTGTTGAATTTGATAATCAATATTTTGAATTAAAACTGGAAATTAAAAACCCAACGAATGATGTTTGGTTTATTCGTCAATTAAAATTGTGTGGAATTAAAAATGATACTCTTTATCCTTTGGTTCAATGTAATTACAGTGAAAACGATACCACACAATTAAAAGAATACTATGCTGATGAAGGTTTCTATTCTTTTACAATTCCAAACAAAGAACTATCCCATTTTGTTGTTGCCTTTGCTTATGATAAGAAAAATATGCTTGATAGTTTTGATAGATTTGTATGCCAATATTTTGACGATAAAAACAAAATAATTACTCTAAATTTTGATTATAAATCAAAAGATTGGCAATTGTTTCAGCCAATTGGACGCCGCAAATCTTAAAATTATTCGTTTTAGGTTATCACTGTTCTATCCAAACAAAGAGAGCGATTTACCGCTCTCTTTGTTTGGTGCGTCAATGCGGGACTAACGAACCCGACGGGTTTGCAAATTGCCCCAATAGGACAATCTAACGAAGTGGTTTATACTTGATAAAGCAATGCGGCGAAAAAGTAGTGGTAAACTTTGATTAAGTCTTTTATACTTCGGTTGTAGAATCGTCGGTTATCTCTTCGTCGGTAGAAAAATTGACTGTTTTATACAATTGTGCTACAATCATTATTATAAAACTTTTATGGAGTAACTTATGAAGAAAAAAATTATTGCTATTTTGACTCTTGTCTGCGTTCTTTGCTGTGCGTTCTGGCTCGTAGCTTGCAACGATAGCAACAACGTTGTCGAAGTTGAGGACATTGAATTGGACGAAACTCAAATCACGCTTAAAGAAGGTTTTTTACAATATATCAATGCAACCATTAAGCCATCTAACGCGACCAACCAAGAAATAAGCTGGTCATCGGATAATCATAGCGTAGCAATGGTAGAAGACGGACACGTCGTTGCGATCGGAGAAGGCGAAGTAACGATAACCGCAAAGTCAAACAACGGCAAGACTGCTACGTGCAGCGTAACGGTTATAGCCAATCAAAACGATGACGATTTTATTGAATATGAAATTAAATTCGACGCTAACGGCGGAGAATTCGATGACGGAACCGATACTTTTGAAACGACAGCAAAATGGTGCGATTTATTAGAACCTGTTACCGTCACGAGAGAAGGTTATGAATTTGCTGGTTGGTATAGAAAAGGTCAATATTACACCGGCGAGTGGGATTTTGACAGCAATATGGTAACGTCGGATTTAACGTTATACGCAGGTTGGAATTATATTAACAGCTATCAATCCGTTATGAACGCGCTTGAAGATAAAGTCAAGAAAGAAAATAGCGAGTACGAAAATTTAGAGGCGGATATTTTAATTATATTCAAAGATAATGACGGATATCTATGCTTTGTCGAAAAGGATAGGCTGGGCGTATGCTCGTACAAAACGGAAATATGCAACTTCGATGAAATCGACGCAAACGTTGTTGCCCAAATTTCGGATACAAAGCTCACAATGATTAAGGCATACACGTATGCGCATACGTCGGATAATAATACTTACGTTGCCGACTATTTACCAATCAAATACTTGGGTGGGGAATATTCGGTAATTTACAGTTGCGTTTCCGATTGGGTATATGATAACGACGTAAGTCACAATACAGCTACAAACGGACCGTGGTACAGTTGCAAAATCAAAGCGCTTGTTATTGACGAAGACGGCAACGTTTACGATTATTCAGTTATGGTAGTTTCAGCGACTACCAATCATAAATCAGTTGTTGACGGGGTATTCCTAAGCGAAGACTTTGACAAAACGTTGACTGCATTGGGCGATATGGCAGACGATTCCTATTCCGAGTACGTTAAAACCAAAGACGCGATAAATTCAACGATTTATTATAATTAAGTCTCAAAAGGGCAACATCACAATCTATGGCAATTATTATGGTATATATTTTTGCCCACCGCAAAAAAGCACCCCTAGCCGGTGTTTTTTTGTGGGCAGCGGGTCCCGAACGGGCGGAAACAGTAACCTTTAAACGGATAATTGTACCGTCTTGATAGGAGGCGAGCGGTAGCGAGAGCGCGAGGGAGTCTCTTAACGCCAACGAGCTAAGTTATTATGTTGATAATTTTGCGCGGCTTTGATATAATATTTGCATAAAACCAGACGGGAAAATAGTAATGCAAATTATAATGTATGCCGATAAATATAAAAACGAAGTATTGCAACTAATTTTGCATATTCAAAACGATGAAGCAAAAATAAATCTGACTTTGGAAGAACAACCCGATTTAATGAATATAAATGAAAATTATATAAAAAAAGGCGGCGCATTTTGGTTGGCAATTGAAGATAATACGGTTATAGGAACTATTGGTATTATCAATATGAACGGTGAGTGCGGTATTCTGAAAAAATTTTTTGTTAAGTCCGAATATCGCAATAAAAAAATAGGATACGCTTTATATAACGAATTATTAAACTTTGCCAAAAAGAAAAACATAACTTATATAGTGCTCGACACTCCGTCGGTCGCCGTGAAATCTCATAAATTTTATGAGCAAGTAGGTTTTATACGCATTGAAAAAAACGATATGCCAATAGATTATCGTTATCC
>CAYVEU010000207.1:0-3507 GCA_964450015.1 uncultured Christensenella sp.
ATATAAGGTGGGCGGCAAAACGGGAACCGCGCAAAAATACGAGGACGGACACGTTGCGCAAGGCAAATACGTTTCCACGTTTTTGGGTTTTGCACCTGCCGACGATCCCGAATATATAATGCTTTTTATAGTAGACGAACCTCAACAGGGCGGAGCGTATTACGGGAGCATAGTGGCGGCACCGTATGCGTCGGAAATATTTGGGAAGATATTTACTTACCGTGGCTGGGAACCTGTTGGAGTAGAACAAAAACAGCAATTCGAAATGCCAAGCCTTGTCGGGAAAAGCGTTACGGAAGCTGTTAAAGAACTTAAACAACTGAATTTATACTATGAGATAAGCGGCGAATGGTTCGACGGCTCGGTTGTAAAGAGCCAAATCCCCGTCGCCGGAAGCTACGTTACCGAGGACAATATCGTACTTATAGACGTTTGTTAAGGAGTGGTGACTATGCAACTTGATGGTATTTTATCCGAACTATCGCCTATGGCGGTAAATTGCGACGCGCGCGTTATAGCGGGCAGACCGATTTTCGATAGCAGGAAAGTAGAAAAGGGCGACGTGTTTTTCGCCCTCAACGGCGCAACCGACGGGAACGCATACGCATTTGAAGCGGTACAAAGAGGCGCCGTCGCGGTAATAGGCGAAGCAACGTACAAGGATTTGCCGTGCGTGACGGTCGAGAATGCCCGCCAAGCGTTTGCTATTTATAGCACGGCGTATTACGGACATCCCGAAATGCGTGTAAAAATAATCGGTGTAACCGGTACGAACGGAAAAACCAGTGTGACAAAAATTTTATCTCACATTTTACAAAAAAACAATTTTAAAACAGCATTAATAGGTACGTTAGGGGCAATAATCGACGGTAAGGAAATAGAAACGGGAATGACTACGCCCGACGCGAACGAATTTTTTCGTTTGCTTAAACTTGCGGCGGACGTAGATACCGACTATATGATTATGGAGATAAGCGCGCACGCAATATATTACGACAAGCTATACGGTGCGCCGATTGAGTATTGTGTGTTTACAAATTTATCACGTGACCACTTGGACTTTTTCGGCACTATGGAATCCTACGGCTCGGTAAAAAGAAGCCTGTTTATGGGTAATAAGGTATTGACGGCGGTAATTAATTCCGACGACGATTGCGGCAGACGGATACTTGCGGAGCGGGACGGACGAACCGTTACATACGGCTTAAACAATCCGTCCGACGTGTTTGCACTGGAAGAAACTTACGATAACGGACTTAGATGCGTGGTAAATGCTTTTGACGAAATAGCTTGGATTGCCGCGCCGCTTACGGGACGGTTTAACCTATATAACGTGCTTGCCGCCGTAACTGTGGCTACCGATATAGGGCTGGATCTAGACGATATAAAAGACGCGTTGTGTACGTTACCGCCGATAGACGGACGTTTTAACGCGATATACGGTGAAAAATACACGGTAATTATCGACTACGCACATACGCCCGACGGGTTGGAAAAGGTGCTTACGACGGCTCGCGCAATAACCGCAAATAATTTGATTTGCGTATTCGGTTGCGGTGGAAACCGAGATGCGGAAAAAAGACCGATAATGGGCGAAATAGCTCAAAGACTTGCCGACCTGTGCATAATAACTAGTGATAATCCAAGATATGAAAGTCCGCAAAATATAATAGACAAAATCGTAGAAGGGGCTAGAAAAGTTAGTAATGCAAATATCGCAATCGTAGATAGAGAGCGCGCTATACGATTCGCGCTCAAAATAGCAGGAAAGGGCGACGTGGTGCTTATAGCGGGCAAAGGTGCGGAAAACTACATAGAAATCCGCGGGACGAAATATCCGTTCAGCGACAAAGAGGTTTGCTTTAAGGCAATGAGAGGAGAATAGGGTGACAAGGATTTTGCTTGCTTTTGTTTGCGCCTTTTTTATAGGTATGATAATCGCGCCGCCGACTATTTTTTTAATAAAGAAAATGAAGGCGAAACAAACGATTCTCAGTTTTGTGGAGCAGCACAAAGAAAAAGAGGGCGTACCGACAATGGGCGGTATTATATTTATTCTAGCCGCATTAATAACTTCGTTTATATTTTGGAAAGGCGAGAGTAAATTAGCGTTTATAGCTCTTATGGTAACGGTATCCTACGGAATAGTAGGGGGCTTGGACGATGCAATCAAGGTGATATTCAAACGAAATTTGGGTCTTAAAGCGTACCAAAAGATAATTTCACAATCGGTAATAGCGATTTTGGCTACGCTATTTGCATATAAAAATTACTACGTTGGTTCAACTATTATCGTTCCTGTTTTCAATACGGCTATAAATTTAAAGTGGTTCTATATTCCGCTCAGTTTCATTATATACATCGCCACAACGAATTGTGTCAATCTAACCGACGGACTGGACGGTTTGGCGGGAAGTACCGTGAGTCTGTATCTTGCCGTTTTTTTTATTGCTATTTACGTGGCGTACGGCGATGCCGTGGAATTGGGACAAACTTTCTACGCGCAGGAATTATACAATCTATTGATTTTAATTGCGGCGCTGGTTGGCGGCGTAGGGGCGTTTTTATGGTACAACTCGCATAAAGCAAAAATTTTTATGGGCGATACCGGTTCGCTGGCGCTCGGCGGCGCATGCGCTATAATTCCGCTGCTTATAAAAAATCCGCTTTTGATAATGATTGTCGGCATAATGTTTGTGGTAAGCGGCATATCCGTAATAGTGCAGGTTCTCGTTTTCAAGCTGCGAAAGAGACGGGTATTCCTAATGGCGCCATTCCATCACCATTTGGAAATGAAAGGCATAAACGAGAGCAAGATAGTATCTTTTTACAGTCTGGTAACTGCCGTTGCAGGCGCGGTCGCGCTGATAATAATGTAACGGCTCTATTGAAACGGACAGGAGGTTTAGATGAGCTTAAAAGGTAAAAAAGTATTGATAGTAGGTATGCAGGCAAGCGGCATTAGCGCGGCGTATCTCGCCTTACGCGAGGGTGCGCAAGTTTATTGTTACGACGACAACCAAACGGTCAACGTCGGGAACTTTCTATTCCTTAACAAGCAAGAGATTACGGACGGGATAAAACGGTTTGATTTAATTATAGTAAGTCCGTCAATAGCGTACGACCATTTCATAATGGGCTTATGCGCCGAAAACTGCGTTTCGGTCGTCTCGGAACTGGAATTCGGGTGCCGTTATTTAAATTGTAAGAAAATAGCCGTTACGGGCACGAACGGAAAAACGACTTGCGTCACGATGATAGAAAAGCTCTTGAATTTTGCCGGGATACGGGCGAAAGCCATGGGAAATATAGGGTATCCCGTGTCGCAGGTCGTACTGGACGCAACCGTACTCGATTTGGCGGTTATCGAAGTCAGCAGCTTTCAGCTGGAGCATTCACCCACTTTCAGACCGGACGTTTCGGTGATACTGAATTTGTCTCCCGACCACTTACACAGGTACGCAAGTTATCGCGAGTACGTCGAGACGAAAAAGAATATCTGCAAAA
>CAYVEU010000208.1:0-3437 GCA_964450015.1 uncultured Christensenella sp.
CCATCGATTTCGTACTTGACGGTCACTTTTTGCGCAAAATCCGCGCTCTTATTGATGAGATAAAACGTTTCGACGCCGTCTAAGGACTTGCACTTAGTCGGAATTTCCGACCTTATCGCCCCCGCGTAATAGTAATATCCGCCTTCCCCGTCGTATGCCTGCACTGCGGAATGGAAATTGCTCACCGTCTTTTCTTCGGAAATAATCGCAATAAACGACTCGTAACTTTGCCCTATCCTCGGAACTGTTTTGGGTATCATAGGGCGCATGTCCTCATTACGCGCAAAACTTATCTCGAAATTATCGCTTTCGTCCTGCGTCCAGGCAATGACGAGATCCCCGCCCGACTCTTGATTCGACGAAGCCGTAAAAGAAATGACCGATACGTTTACTACGCTGCTCGCGGAAAACCAAGCAAAAGTAGCCGTAGACAGCGCTACCAGCAAGAGCAGTACGACTATAAGCGTTGTTAGTATCATTCTCTTTTTCATACCGTCGTTTTTCCTTTTTGTTTTTTTACTTTAACGGTCGCAAAACCGTTTCTTACCTTTTTAACCCGCACTCACTTCGCGGAACGCCAACGAAAAACTCGTCGTCTTATTTCCGTTTTCGTTCTTCATATCCACGCCGTCAAGCCACGCCGCAAGCCTTATGCACACCGACGAAGCTTGGGGAACGACAAACGTTATGGAACCGGTCGTCATGTACGCGCTTTCCATCGTAGGCATACCGTCTACCGACTCGCCGACCTTTATATTGCCGTAATGAATTTTGTCGTCGGACCCCGAAATCACCCCGATAAGCACCGCGTCCTGCTCTCTTTCGCCAAAAAACATAGCCGCGTGCAACTTTTCGGCAAGCTCGCCGACCACCGTATACTCCACTTTTACCTTAATATCGATTTCGGGCGCGATATTATTAAGATAAAAATACTCCTGCCCGTCCACCGAAAGGAATAAAGGCGTAGCCGCCGTGCCGTTAAGCATAGCAACCAGTTGCCCCGCCTCGTTCAACCCCTCGTACGTCTTTTGGAACTGTTTAAACTGCCCCAGCTTCGTAACGCCTATTTCGCCGTTGACCGTAGGTATCATCGGACTGATTTCGTCGGGCGTGTCGAAAGTCAATTCGTTTCCCGTCGCCGTCTTTGTCTTGCCTATCGTAAGAAAGCCCCCTACGTCCGACGAGGACGAACGGAAAGTTATCATACCGGCGCTCGCCACGTTGTTTGCGCTGTACCAAGCGTAGGTTGCCGTGGAAAGCACAACGAAAAGCAGGACTAAAATAACCCCTACCAACACGATTTGTCTTAATTTCGACCGCCTTTCCATTATCTACCCCTTAGTTACACGCAAAGCTCAACGACAGTTGAACTTCGCCGTCTAAAATATCGTCCACGCAATCGCTGTCCCAGCCCTCGAACCAAACTATTATCGAATATTTTACCTTTTCTCCCGCCGCTATCGTAAGTCCGTCGTTATATACGGCGTAGTCGTCGCTGTAAAACAACTCGGCAAGCCACGGGTCGTTCCCCTCGGCTTTTTCGATGACGTACTCTCCGTCGTCGTTTACGGCTATCTTCCTTTCCGTATACCCCGAATAAAGCGGCACGACCTCTTCTCTTTGCAGCTCGCCGTCGTTTTCCACCCGAACCTTCTCCTCGTTTTCGAGATAATAGAACCCGTCGCTATCGGACAAAATCCTGTGTCCGTCACCGTCCAGTTTTATATAGTTTCCGTCCTTATCCGTCTTCGGCGCAGCATAAACCCTAATCTCATCATTGCGGATTAGCATAATGCGCAACGCTTTTTGGGAACCCAAAGTAGCTCTATCGAAGCTTACGCGCTCTCCGTACGTTTGGTCCGCCGAAGTGACGTTTTGCATATAAAACGTGCCCGCGATGAAAAAATCTTCCACGTTCGTAATACTGCCTTCACCGCTTATGATTTCGATAAGCCTGTCCTCTATCGGCACGGAATTTAAAATGTTTTTTCCGCTGGCAAAGGTGGTATTCGTCATTCTCTCCGGTCCGATTACTTCTATCATTTCGCTCCCCGGCACCATATTGCTGTGGGGTGACAAGCTAAGCATTCTTCCGCCCGACGACTCTATGTAAATTCTGAAATTGTTGATTTGAACCGCCGAATAAAACCCATACAACACGCCCGCAAGCAATAACAAAATCAGCAATATAATACCGACAATGGTAATTGCCTTTTTGTGCTTGGAAAGCGCGCGCGCTTTCTTGTTTTGGACGACGTAAGCGTAATCGCTGTGCTTTGGAGCCGGCTTATTCTCGTTCTGCCTCTCCTCGTTTTCCACGTTTTCCGCTACGTCTTTTGGTTTTTTCGCCATAAAGCTTCTCCGACCAGTTAGTTATATTCCGCTAGCGCGGAGTTATATACCGCTAACGCGGCGTTATATTTGCCTTGTGGCAAGTTATATTCTGCCAATGGCAGAGTTGAGGAAAATTAAAGAAGAAAAAAGTCGTTGTTTCCTTTCTTATCCTTAACTTTTAGCCCTCAGGCTAAAAATATAACTGCAAGCCCGCTTGCAATCTAACTGTTTGCACCGCAAACAATATAACTGCTTGCTTGCAAGCAATATAACTTTCTTAATTATTCTCTCCCGTATTATTTTCTTCCGTTTCCTGCGTGACTTCCGTCCCCTTATCCGCTGCGGCGTTTTGGCTCGCGAGATACTCTTCTATCGCTTTTCTCTTGATTTCTTCTTCGTCGATAGCCGCGCTGCCGTCTGCGCTTACGCCCGCCTTTTCCATCTTCCATTGAATTATCATGCGGACGAACATTACGATATTCCAAATAAACAGCAGTCCGAGCGGTAAAACGATAACCAACAAGAAGTGCGTAGGCTCTTGCAGCCACCTTATAGACTTGCCTACGCCCTTTAAGTGGTACTTATAGACCGCAAGTACGTTGTAAGGATTGACGGTTTCGTTGCTTCCCTCGGGGTTCGCGTCACCGTGGGTGATATACGTCAGCGCGTTTCCGTCGCCGTCTTTTACAACCTCGATAATTCTGTGCGTTATAAGCGCGTCGAACCCATTTACACTGCCCTTAAAGGTGATAATATCGCCTTCACTTAGCTGCAAAACGTTCTTCGGGTTTTTTGCAACTACCAAATCGCCCTCTTTGAAGCTGTCTTTCTTGTCGCCGTTCATTGACCCCGTCAATACGGGCAATAGTTTAACCGAACCCTTGGATACCGTAGCCGATACGGGATTGGGGTTTGCAATGATAATCGCCGATGCGATGATAGCAATCAAAACGATAGCAACCTCCACGCTCGTAACTACGATATCGATGATTTTCTTCTGTTTAGGTGTTAATTTCTTCATTTTTCTCCTCGATTTGCCTACGCAACTTTCTAAAATTGCGCAATGTATTTCCCTCCGACCTGTTCGGTCGGTTAATTTCCCA
>CAYVEU010000209.1:0-3391 GCA_964450015.1 uncultured Christensenella sp.
GAACCTACACATTCTCAGTGTCACAGCCGAACTACGGTCTGACACTCGCTCCAACCCCGTTAATTTGTATTTTACCGCTATTTTACGGGATAAACGGTATCTTAATATCCGCGCCTATTGCCGATTTCGCAGCAATTGCTGTAACGGCAATTTTAACGGTACTGTTCTTCGTCAAGCTGAAAAAGACCGCGCCCGCAGCGAACTCGGAGCCGCAGTTCGTATCGTTTGAATCGCAAATCGAACAAACCGAAACTCAACGCGAGTCTGTCGAGCCGCAACCCGAACAAGACGAAAACGCCTAAATAATCAGGCACAAAAAAACGAGCAGACGCTTTTTTAGCGTCCGCATTTTTTTAATACCGTCGATAGAGATAAATTTATTTATCGTCGATTTTCGAATTGTTCTTTATATATTCTTCTACGGCTTGTTTTTTCAGCTCTTCTATCCGCTCTGCTTCCGTTTGTTTTTTATCCTCGGTCGCGGGCGATTTTATCGTGGCTATAAGTTTGATTATCAAGCAAACGAGCATTACTCCGAGCGGCAGAGCGATTATCAGCGCGAATCCCGCACCGTTCCTGAATACTCCCAAAAGCCAGCTTATAAAGACCGTTTTTTTGACCATTACCGCATTAATAGTGCCTAATCTTACGGGCTCGTCTATTTTTGCGCCCGTTTTATCGCCCTTTGTCAAAACCACGAAATCGTTGACGCTTTCGTCGAAATGCACGCCCTCGACTATTCTGTGCGTGACTTCTCTGCCCTGCATAGCGCCGCTTTCCGCCGTGTACGTTATAACGGCGCCTTCGACGAAAAGTTCGGTGTCGTCGGCAGTGACTGTTTTACTCAAAATAACGTCCCCGACGTTTATATTCGGCGTCATGGAATCGGTTAGAATATAATAAAAACGGCGGTTAAAAAGCGACGGGGCTTTACCTTGCCCGACTTGTACCATAATTGCAACAAAAGCGATAAAAACGGCAACGAAAACTGCGCATAATACGACCGTTACCGCTTTTCCTACTATCTTATTCAGCTTTTTGGGCGAATTATCGGCGTCGCTTTTAGGAGTTTTTCTTCTTTTTTCCATTCTTTTTAGCCAATTTTTTGCGCTCTTTTTGCAACCGTTTGACCTCGCGCACTCTGTCGGTTATAATCCTTTCGATATCCTCGCTTTCGCCGTAACCGTACGCAATTTCCGCCAGCTTTTGCAAATTTTTCAAGCTGTCGCATTCCAAATTAAGTTTAAACCCGTCCTCGATAACGCGTAAAACTTCCGTTTCCTCGTGCTCTCTGCCGATTATTTTTTGAACTTCCTCTCTCTCTCGGTCTTGAATGACCGTCATGTTCCTCATAATACCGAGTTTCGCCGCCGTACGCCGCTCGTTTTCCCAAAACTCCGCGCTCTCGTCGCGCATACGAATAAGAGTTTTTTGCTTCTCCCACTCCATCTTACGCGCCGACTCCGCTTTGGTTGCCGCCATGGTAAGCAAACTCTCGCGCTCCGCATCGGCGGTTTGTTTTTCTACCTCGATTCTCGCTTCCTCGTCCACTTGACGGCGCCGTTCGGCTTCCAATTCGGCTTCCTCTTTCTTAAACGCCTCGATAGCCGCGTCGTAATCTGCTTTTGCCGCGTCGTACGCCGCCTGCGCCTTGTCGTGCTCGGCGCGTGCTTCCGCAGTCTTCGCTTCCACTTCCAGACGGTATTTCTCTTCCAGTTCTCTGTTCTTTTCCCTAATCTCTTCCAGTTCTCTTTTTTGTTCGGCAAGCCGCGCTTCCATTTCCTCTTGCTTGCGCTTCAACTCCGCTTCTTCCTCTTGCAACCGCTTCGTCTCGGCAATGCGCGCTTCTTCCTGCCGTTTCAATTCCAAACGTTTCCTCGCCCGCTCCGCACGCAAACGACGTTCCAAATCCTTTTTCTCACGCAATGCAAGAAGTTTTGCCTGCTTTTCTTCTTCCAACTGCTTTTGTATCAGCTGTTGCCGCGTTACGCTGTCCTCTTTAAGCTTGTTGATACGGTACTGGCGTATTACGCGGTCGATTGCGCCGTTGATTTTATTGATTTGCGGTATTGTAAGCGTCTTTTCGGTGGGTATCTTCTTATAAATAGTCCTTATTTGCTCGATATCCATTTTGAGCTGCGGAAAATCGTCTGGAACGTAGTCGTCGATATTTTTCGTGACGTACTCGTCGGCTAGCACCTTTTCCTTTTTCTTTGCGCTCTCCAAACTCTCGCTCGTCTCGTGAGTGGACGCAATGGACTGCATCAAAATGGTGTTAAGATACACGATCGCGCGGAATTTATCCGCCATAATCGGGTTCATTTCCACCGTTTCCGTGCTAGTTTCCACTTTGTATTCCATCTTTTCGCTCGTTTCTATGTACTGCCATAAAACCAGCGCTTTTTTAAAATTCGGGTCTTTTAATATAACGTTGGTCCTCTGTATAGGCGGTCTAACCAACGCGCAAGAACGCATTTCCCTTGCAAACGGACTGCCCAAAAAGTCGCTTATTATCGATTTTATGCGGTTGATTCTGTCCATATCGGACACGCCGCTGCCCGTACGCTTAACTACCGCGTCAAACGGAAAATTCGCATTGCCGCTCATTTTATAGCGGACTTTGTTTTTATTTACGGCAAATTCGCTCTCGACCTCGACGCCCAACTCGCCGCTCTGCATCAAAGCGCCCTTTATCGCGTTGCTTCTTATCTCTATAAAGTCCTTTATCTTCAACAAAAGCGTGTAGATAAAGCGATTTTCGTAAATTTCGAAGCTCTCTTCTTTTGACGTATTGAGAATTTTCGACGGGATGACCATTCCGTCTTTCGTGACCGAAGATATTAAATTGGTGTGCTGGCTCAAATGCTTGACCGACTCTACGGAAATACTTCTCGCGAGCGATATATCGACTATATCCTCTTCGATAACGATAAACTTACGCGGGTTTCTGACTATCGTATCGAGCGCGACTATACAGTCTTCCAACGTGTCTATCCACTCGGTAGAATAGTTCTTTTTAGTGTAAACTTGCGAAATTTTATAGTCGTTCTTACCGCCGTCGATACTCTCGACGTACTTGGGATACAGCTCGCCTTGTTTTAATAAGGTGACTATTTGATAGACTATTTCTTCGTAAATCTTAGTTCCCGCCATCTTTTATCCTATTAATTAGAACAGCTTTTTAAGCCTGTTGAGGTACTCTTTGCACTCCGTCATATTCTCTTCGCCGAAATGGTCGTTCAGGTACTGGATATAATCGTCTACTTCGTCCCTGATGTATGCAAGGTTCAACGATTCGAACTTACGCAAAATCTTGTTGCAAAGAACGTAATCCAATCCGTCTATTTCCGTTCCGCCGCAAGCGACGTATACCGGCACGAACTCCTTTAAC
>CAYVEU010000210.1:0-3379 GCA_964450015.1 uncultured Christensenella sp.
CGGTCGCTTGCAGACGAAAATTCGGGAAAATTATGAGGAAAGGGGGTTTGGGGGGGATTGGAGCGATTCCACCCTCGTCGCAACACTCTCCGTCTACGAATATGCTACGCACATTCTTGGTAACTTGCGAGGTTGCTCCTCTCCCCAAAAACGATTGCGTTTTCGGGGACCCCATATAAAATCAAAAATAGCCGTGCTAATATCCGTCCATAAGGACAATATCAGCTTTATATTATCCGACGGATATTAAACGGCGTTGGGTTTATTAAGGGGACACCCCTTAATTCGTGCGGAGGCGTAGGAACCCGCATTGGGGTCCCCAAAAAGTCACTGTACTTTTTGGGGTTATCGTTATTAGGGTTCCACCCGCTTTTTGTTTCTTTTTTGTCGGCTACAAAAAGAAGTATAAACTTTTAAAATCCTCTTATTCATTGCCGTCGGATATTTGCGGCACTTCCAAACTTTCAACCTTATCCAGCTTTTTCTGAATAATTTCCGTGCGTTTCGTCGCGGCTTCCAGCGTTTGGCTTGCGCTGCCCATTTGCGCCTGCGCCTTTGCTATTTGTTCGACAAAGGTGGTAAAATCCTTTTTAAACGCCGTAAGCAGGTCGAACACCTCTCGGCTCGATTTTTGTATCGCAAGGGTTTTAAAGCCCAATTGAAGGCTGTTTAAAATAGCGCTTACCGTGGTGGGACCGGCAGGGATAATCTTATATTTCGACTGCAAAGTTTCTATAAGCCCCGGACTTCTCACTACTTCCGCATACAGCCCCTCTATCGGCAGGTACATTATCGCAAAATCGGTAGTATACGGCGGATTTATGTATTTTTCCTTTATGGATTTAGCCTGTTTTTTGACCGCGTCTTCCAGTCCGCGCGAAGCGTCTTTCATGGCGATTACGTCGCCGTTTTCGCTTCCTTCGACCAGCCTTTGGTAGTCTTCGAGCGGGAATTTTACGTCGATAGGCAAATACACGCGCCCGTCGCCCTTCCCCGGTAAAATTACGGCGAAATCCACCGCCTCTCCGTTCTTTTTCCCGCTAACGTTTTGTTGAGTCACGAACTGCGACGGCGTTAAAATTTCCCCTAAGAGGTTTTCCAAACTCACTTCGCCCCACGTTCCGCGCGTTTTTACGTTGGCAAGCACTTTCTTTAAGTCGTTTACGCCGTTGTTTAAAGCTTGCATCTCGCCCAAGCCTTTGTTGACCGCGTCCAACCGTTCGTTTATCACCGAAAAAGTTTGATTTAGGCGTTCGTTCAACGTCGCGGCAAGTTTTTCTTCGACCACGCCGCGCATTGCGGTAAGCTGCTTTTCGTTGTCTTCTCTGACGTCTTTTAGACTCTTTTCGACGTTCGTCCTGATCTCCGTCAAATTGCGGTTTAATTCCTCTTTGACCTCGCTTATCCTCGCCTCGTACGCCTTGCCCATGTTGCTCACGTTGTCCGCGACCGCGTCCATAGTCGACTTAACGCCGCCGATAAGCGCGGTGTTTGCGGAATTGATAGCGGCGGTTATAACTTCTTTATCGTTTTCCCCGCGCGTTTCCAGCTTGTCCAAACGAGCTAAAATTTCTTCTTGTCTTTTAAGTAATTTTTTCCTAATCCAGAAGCACACTTATTTACCTTTATTCGTTTTTAGATTTGCCATTGCGGGACTTGGGTGCTTAATCCACAAAAGCGTAGTTAAGATTCATACCGTTTTATATAAGAAAAGAAACGCGGACTGCGTTTCTTCCGCATGAATCCGACTTGCGCGGAAATAAAATTAATCCGCCGCGTCGGAGTTCCCCGACCGCGGGTAAATTTCCGCATAAAGGATGGTCGGAAAATCAGTACGGTTTTTTCTGGTCGTGTACCCTCTCGTCCGGTTTTAACGGGTTCATCTTAGGCACGGTATTGCCCTTGGGTATCTTTTGCACGCCGCGACGGTAAATACCGGACTTATACGCCCTATTGTAGCTGTTGAGGAAGCGTTTGTGGCGAATACCGACGATTATTACGACTATCAAAATGATTACGAACAGCGTAGCGCCGATTATCGCAAGAGTTTGAATCATTTCCACGTCCAACGGCAAGCCCAGTATCGTGCCGTAGCTTTCGCCGTCGTTGGTATTGACTTCTATATTTGCGCGAACCGCTAAAACGAAAGTGGTAAGCTCGCTGTTGGTGAACGTGACCGACCGTCCCGTTCCGTCTATCTGCATATCGCTTATGTCGCCTATCGTGCCGTCCGCACTCATCGTATAGACCGCAAAGTATATATATTGACGGTAATCTTCGGGTATCGGCAGCGTGACCTTAACCGTGCCCGTTTCCGTTTGGCTCGCCGCGCCGTCCAAACTCACCCTGTAAATGGAGATGACTGCGCGCGCAACGCCGTCTTTCTTTTGGCTCATGATAGCCGTTTGCGCATTGTTGTAATAGTCGGACGTTTCCGCAAAACTCTCGACTTTAAGCCGTGCCTGCGGCGCAAAGTTGGCGTCTATGCTTACTCCCGTATTGCTGTCGGACAGCAACAAAATTTCGCAGCGCTTTTTGAGCGTGGTCACTTTATTGTAGAGATTGGCGTTAAAGCACGCCCTTTGGTCCAAAGTCAAGTTCTGATAGTTGTTGTAAACGCTGACTACGTCGTCGTAGTCTTCGGCTTCGACCATGTTTATCGCGGGCAGTTTCTTTACCTGATCCTCAACCGACGCAACTTCGTTCATCTTGCCCTGCAAACGCTCGAACTCTCTCTCGAAATTGCGGAAATATTGCTCGGTCGCGCTGCCGCCCTCGCCGATGATTGCGTCCTGAACCCACTTTTGATTGTAGTCCGCATAGTCGCGGAACTGCTTCATATACGAGTACATTTCCGTATAGTCCGAACGAAGTTCGAAGCTCGTTTTTTGCGACAATCTCGCTAAATAGTCTTGGAATACGGCTATTTCTCTGCGAATAGTGCCGACGCGGTCTTCAAGTCGCGCAATGAGATTTTCAAAATACGACACCCTGCTCGGGTCCATATATTTAGAAGCCGCGCTGAGGTCGCGCTTGTACTTCTCTATCATGTTCAAATCTTGGTCCGTAAGCGTTACGTTGTTGACGTCCAACGCAAACGGCAACATATAAAGCTCGAACGTAGCCTCGTTCCCCGCAAAGTCTTTGGCGTAAATCTTGACGTAACCGCGGTACTTGACGGTCGGGTCTTTCGGGTCGACTTTTTCGGAGTTGTCGACGCTGCTCGTGGAAATTATATGTCCGGATGGATTGAATGCGAAGCCGCGAGTGTCGCCTTTTACGGTAATAAACTCGCAAATCTCCAAATTTTCCTCTTTTACTCTGACGCGAATGTCGATATAGTGCTTTTCGCCCTCGACGACGTAAGGCGTATCGAATT
>CAYVEU010000211.1:0-3370 GCA_964450015.1 uncultured Christensenella sp.
CCGCTAGGTCGTCCGTTCGAATCGGACAGGGGGAGCCAAAAAAGATAGGGCACGCAAAAGCGTGCTCTTTCTTTTTTGGCTGTTTCTATGAAGGACAGTCCGCCCGAAATAGAGATATTGCGATGAAAGAGGTAGCGGACGTGTTCGCAAATTGCCGTAGGCAATCTGGCGAATATGCAGTAAAGCCGAAAAGAAAGATTAACTCATATATTCGCTATCGGACAGGGGGAGCCATCTCAATGAAAAAGGACACCATCTCGGTGTCCTTTTTCGTTGAGGCAACACTCCGTGTCGATGCCAACAAACCCAGCGGTTAACGCCGCGAGCGTAAAGCGCAAATTGCCGTAAACAATATTGTTTACGACAATCTGATGAGGGCGCAGGGAAAAGGATAGAGGATAATGGCTTATTCGCGTAGATATACCCGGATAACGGTATCTTTCAATTCGAATGGCGGCTGTTAACCGCGTTTTATCGGGCAAAAGAATATTCACTACCTTGCTCACATAGGAGCAATCAGGCGAAAGGCTTTGCCTTTACGCTATCGGACAGGGGGAGCCGTTTTAAGGTAAAAAGTAATAGTGAATAGTGAAGAAGTGCGGATATGATAGAAGCGCACGCTAGGGTTGCGGCGTAAAGCGGACGACACAGTGCGTCGTTCGTAGCCAAGCAACGGGGAGAGCTATGCTCGAACCCGGGACGTCCGTTCGCAATGGACAACGGGGAGCCGTTTAAGTTAATAGTTAATAGTGAACAGTGAAAAAGTAAGGATAGAGTAATCCTTGATATTTTTGATAAAAAGTGTTATAATGTCAATGCGACTTCAATTTAATAATATCTATCTCTACTCTCAAAAGGGAGTATTATTTTCTTTTGTGGTGTCAATAAGTCCTAATGTTGGTAGTCATACCGTTCGGGACTTATTTCCACAAGAGATAGGTAAATTGAAGTCGCATTCAAAGGGACGGTACGCTACGATGTCGTTCCTTAGGGGGCGACATCTTTTTATGGAAACGATAGAAAAGACTTGTTCGTGTTTCGGACATTCAGACGTTGAGATAACAGACGAATTGATATCAAGGACGAGAATAGAAATAGAGAGAGCAATCGAGGACGGCGTGAAAAATTTTCTATTCGGCGGCAGAAGTGATTTTGACGATTTGTGCTATGACCTTGTAACCGAAAAGCAAAAAGCAAACCCACAGCTTAACATAAAAAGAATATTTTGTTTTCCTCTTGAAAAGCATCTGCGAAAGCCGCCGAGTTGGTTTATCCGAAAAGAGTATGAAGCGTTGGAGTGTCCTACGAAGAATTTTGATTATTGGTACACGGCAATTTATTATCGGAATTTAGCAATGATAGACCAAAGTGATTTGATTTTGTTCTGCGTAGAGCAGAGGGAAAACAGCGGCGCATACAAGACGTATCGGTACGCGGTCAAAAAACACAAACGTATTATTAATTTGTTTACATAGGCAAAAGAGGCGGCAGTAATATTATTTGCAAAATACACTCCAAGAGAAGCAAAGGTTCGCAAAACGAATGGCGGCTGTTAACCGCATCATAATTCACTTAACGTTTTATGCTTTTTCTTGTCCTTTTCTTTCTTCTTTTTGATTTTTATGATTAGGAACGTTACGCCTGCTATTAGCAGAGCGGAGCCGGTTACCGAGATGGCTATTATTTCTTTTGTAGTAAGCGTTATTTTCTTTTTCGTCGCGGGTGTAGTAGTTGTTGTGTCTGCGTTAGCGTTTTCGAAGGAAACCGTTATCGTGACGTTCCCGTCAGGCATAATAAATCTGCCTGTTTTGCCGTCGAAAAGCACGGCTACAGGCGTATCGTCGGAGGCAACCGTTACCGAGATTATTTTATAATCGGCGTCGATTGAATTGATCGTGAACGAGACGGGTTTGCCTGCTTCCGATTGCGATTGTACCGTTATATTTGCGTATAGGCAATTTACCGCTATGGCGTAAGCTTGTGGCGTGGGAGCTTCGGGCGTAACGTCGGGCGTTTTGTCAAATGCGTAAATACTTACGTCGTTTTCGGGCGTGAAGGGAAATTCTATTTCATTTTTGCGTGCGGAATCGAAAGTAAATTTATTTCCGTAGGTTGTCAACGCTTCTTTGTCCACAGCTTCGCCGACGGCAAAGTACAATTCTGTCGCACCGTCCTTTATGACGGTTATGCGAAAGTTAACTCTTTCATAGACTGACGTCAAAGTCACCGGCGATAGAATTCTTTCGTCGAACGGAAGCTCGTTTTGGGTATAGCCTGTAAAGCGGTGCGTTGCGGTGTCCGCTTTGGGAGAAAGCTTAGAGCCGAAATCTACTTCCGTATCTTCGCCGTCTACGGTGACGGTAATTTTTCGGTCTGTAAACAGCGGGTAGAGAGTAATCGGCGTTTCGATTTTGTGCGGAACGTAAAGCTCGCTATAGTCGGCGTTTAAGTACCAACCGCTTACACTAAAACCGAAAATTTTATCGGGTAAGTCGGGAACAGCGCCGCAGGCGAACGATAAAACGGTTTCGTCCGCGCCCGCGGAAACGGTGATATCTATCTTTTGTTCCGGTTCTTCTATCCGAACTGTAAATCCGTAAAAGTAAATTTTTCCGTCCGTCGCATCCGCGGCGGTTACCGTGTAGGGGAATTCCACTTTCGTATCGTTTTCAAGCCGCCATACCATAGTGTAGCCCTCGGGAAGTTCCTCCTCAATATCTCTTATACCCGGGAAAGCGGTTCCTTCTTCGACAAGTACGGGCTCCGATACGTTATCTTTCCAAACAAATATGAGTTCTATAAAATTGCCGTCGGCGGCGTAAGCAAAATCGGCATAAGTCGTCGCCGAGCACAACGCTAAAAACAAGAATAACAATATGAAAATCGAGAGCCGCAAATTTTTGCTCATTAATATCTCCTTGGTAGATCGGTGGCGTTTATTCTATTTTAACATATTTTACGGGGACGGGGACAACTTTTAAAGATATATATTTTTATTAATTTGCTGTAGCGGAGCATACACGGTAGGGGGGGACGATAAGCTCAAATAAAATATCCGCCGTTTGAAGCGCGCTTCATTTCCGACGGATAAATTTATTAAGCCGAGTTTTCGGTTTTTACGCTAAGCGAGTTGCGTTGAATTAATACCAACCCGAATTGTTGCCGTTTTTACGTCTTTGGCGTCTTTCGCGTCTGCGTTCGTAAACGTCTTCGTCGATTGAGGCTTGCAACGTGCCGCGACCGCGGTTGAACAGTACGTCGAATATGACGAGTAGAGAGGGCACGCAGAACAGAAGCTGCAATAAAAATGCGAGTATTCCTGCGCCGCCGCATTTTTTAAAGTCGTAGACGAGAGTAAAGATAAAGGTTA
>CAYVEU010000212.1:0-3369 GCA_964450015.1 uncultured Christensenella sp.
ACAGTCAACTCGCTTACATCGCCAACCAAACGTTTAAAAATTGTACGGCATTAAAGAGCGTAGCCATACCCGAGGGCGTAGTCAGCGTGGATTTCGAAGCGTTTTACGGCTGCTCCGCGTTGGAAAAAGTCAAATTGCCGTCCACGCTTACCATTATCAACGAAAAGGCGTTTTACGGCTGCTCCGCGCTTAAAGAGATTACCGTACCCGATAATCTCACGCGAATTTACCAAAACGCCTTTGCCGATTGCGGCTCTTTGCATTCACTGAATATAGGCGAAAAGAGCAAGCTGGTCTTCATTTCGGTGGGCGCGTTCAATAACACGGCGATAACGAGCGTTACCTTGCCGTACGCTATAAAAGACACGAACAACCCGTTCCCCGACGGCTCGGGTGTGACTGTTTCCTATTTCCCCGAATTAAAAGAAGATCGGGATGGACAGAATTGAGTGCCGAAACCGAACCGTCGGCGTACTTCGTCGCAGTCCTATTCGTCTACGAATAGGCTTCCAAAAGCTCGGTTAAGCTGGCTATATGCACCTCTTCGTCTAAAATTATCCTCTCGATAAGCAGCTTAATATCAGGCACCGTCGTCCGCGCAGCAACCGATTTGTAGCCCTTTACCGCCTGCTTTTCTCTTTCAATCGCATTTTTGATTATCGCTATCGGCTCCTTTGCGTAATTGACGTAGCTGCCCTGCCAATAGTTGTAATTCCCGCCTATGTACGGCGTACCGCCGAGGTCGAAAATAGCTTCGCCGAGCAACGCATGGTGGTGCATTTCCACAATTGCAAATCTCTTTAAGCAATCGGACAAATCGCCCGAAACGCCGCTCGTAACGTAATGACCGTATATGTAAGAAAATATCGCCGTCGCCTCGCTCTCCCGTCCCGAATAGACCGGCATCAAAAGTTTGACTTCTTGCGGGTTCTTCTCGGTAATAACGACCTTGGGATACGGCAATTCGGCTTGAAATTTAATATTCATCTCATTCCTCCCGTATTTTAGTATATTATATTGTATTGAATATTTTCTTAGATAGTTCTAATGAGGTGGACAGAATCGAGTGCCGAAGCCGAACAGTCGCTGTACTCGTCGCGACCGGCTCCGTCCACAACTTTAATAAATTAAAGTCGTCGGGCAACTATGCCGTCACTCCTCTTTCCCCACCGCGACAAGCACGGCGAGGATACCCCCTTTATTAGGTAGGCGACGGCTTTGGGAAAGTCCACGCATTTTATTAAAATATCCTCAATAAAAACGACAAGCTCCTTTCCCTTTGGGGACTTCCCCATGCGGGGGACATAAAGCACTTGATTACGTCCGCTCCCGTTCGTTATTTGACAAAAGCGCACAATACGTTTATACTAAAATTATCAAGACAGACAGATACGGAAAGAGGTAAATTATGACGGAAAAGGATTATCACGACCACGGGCATTTGGATTTACTCAAAAACGTCCCCGACGCCGAGCGCAGCGAAAAAGTAGCCGACACGTTCAGCCACCTGTGCGACGGCACCCGTTTGAGAATACTTTGGCTGCTTTGCCATAGCGAAGAGTGCGTAACCAACGTCGCCAAAGCTGTGGATATGAGCGCGCCCGCCGTCAGCCATCACCTTAAAATCTTGCGTCAGGCAAATCTCATTACCGCCAAACGCATAGGAAAAGAAATCCATTATAAATTAGCCGACACCGACGAAGCGAAGCTCGTGCATAGAATGATTGACGATATTTTCGAGATGAAATGCAATATAATTTATTAATTTTTCGGACCACTCGTTGCGCGGAAATTTACTCGCGGTCGGGGCACTCCCGACACACGGATAAATTTTATTTTCCGCGCAAGTCCGACTCATAAAGAAGAAACGCAGTCCGCGTTTCTTTTCTTATGTAAAAATTTTCATTATTCTTATATTGAGCTTTTGGGGCTGACGCACCCAAACCCAGTGTGGGCAAAAATCGAAAAGAATAGTTTCCGATTTTTGAAAATTAAAATGAAAAACAGCCGTTCGCTCCTTTATTATCCGCAACTTTTCACTATTCGCTATTGCCTTTTCACTTGAAAAAGCTGTTGCTTTCGCACAGCTTTTTCATTTCGCCCTAACTAGGGCATAATACGTTCTCGCCGTACATATATACACCGCAACGTATACGAGTGCGAAAACTCCGAAGCACCCGAGCGTGCACAACGCGAAAAGCTTTATATTCGTAAGGTAAAACACGCTGAGCATTTGATTTATCATCGGAAAGGCGAACGCGACGTGTATTCCTGCGGTTATAAGCGGCAGGAAAAAGACAGCCAAAATTTGATAGCGAATAGCCCTCCTCACTTCCTCGTAGCTCATACCTACTTTAAGCATAATATCGAACCGCTTTTTATCCTCGTACCCTTCGGAAATCTGTTTATAGTAAATAATCAGTATCGTCGCCATCAAAAACAGCGTTCCGAGATAGCATCCAAGGAAAAACAATCCGCCGTACAAACTCATAAAGCTTTCGCTTGCCGCCGCCTTGCTCGTTAAGGTCGCGTTATAATTTTTGTCGTTCAGCATTTCCTGCAACCTTTGGTAAAACGCCATTTGCGAACCTTCGCCGTCGGAAAAATCCGCAGCGTAAATAAAAGTCGCTACCGACGACTTATCGCCGTAAATTTCCTTTTGCAACGCGCTAATTTCATTAAGCACCGCTTCCGATTTTACCACTACGTAAACTCCGCCCACCGCGTCGGGAATGTCGCCCGTAAGCAGCCCCTCGCGGATAAAACCGTCCACTTTTTCTTTGACGGAAAACTCTCTGCCGAGTATCTCCATTTCCGAATAATCGAAATCGATAGCCCTTAAAGATATTAAAATCTCGTCGTCGTTAAGCTCCGCGCTCTTTCCGGTAAACGCTCCGTAAACGTCGGCGGTTACGAAAATCAAAACGCACGGATTGACTGATACTATTATTCGGTCGCTATCGAACCCTTTAAACCTCTTACCCTCGCGCGCCACGGTAAACGACAGGTATTTGCAGCTAATCTCCCGCTCCGCGGTTAAATTGTCGTCGCGTATCAATTCGTGAATACCGTCGACAAGCTCCGCGTTTGCGCCGTCGCTGTCTTTGCTTCTCAGCATTAAATCGTACGGGTATCTTGCGTTAAGCATATCGTTTTTCCCCGCCATAAACGACGCAGTCGTGGACACGGTAACCAAAAGCATCGTCGCCAATATGCAAATGCTCGCAAGCCCCACCGCGTTTTGCTTCATTCGGTACGTCATGCCCGACACGCCGATAAAACGGTTGGTTTTATAGTAGTATTTTTTGTTCTTTTTAAGCGACTTTAAAAGCGCGATACTGCCTGCCGTGAACAAAAAATACGTACCGA
>CAYVEU010000213.1:0-3348 GCA_964450015.1 uncultured Christensenella sp.
AGCGCCTCGGGGTTAAGACATTGCAATTCGGGCAAAACAAACCTGCCGTCCTTTCTTATCAATACGTCGTCGAAATAAATCTCGCCGCCGCCGTATTCGGGCGTTTGAATAAGCACCAAATCCCAGTGTACCGCGGACTGATTGCCGTTGTTGCAGTCTTCGTAACAGCAACCGGGGGTAAAGTGAATCGACCCTGAAATCTTCTCGTCGAACAGTATATCGCCCATCGGCTTTTTAATAAACGGATTGACGCCCAAAGCGAACTCTCCGACGTATCTTGCGCCCTCGTCTGTATCGAAAATCTTATTGCACGCCTCGGTGTCGTTAGCCGTAGCCTCGATTATTTTTCCGTCCTTAAACGTCAGTCTAACGTCTTTAAACTCTATTCCGTTCTCGATAGACGGCGCGTTGTAATGAATATATCCGTTTACGCTGTTTTTTACGGGCGCGGAATAAATTTCACCGTCGGGAATATTGCGTTCTCCGCTGCATTTCTGCGCGCCTATATTCTTTATACTGAAAGTCAAATCGGTGTCGCGTGCGGTAATTCTAACCTTGTCCGTACGCTTTAACAACGCCTCCAACGCGTCCATAGCCCTGTCCATCTTGCCGTAGTCCAAAGTGCATACGTCGAAATAGAAATTCTCAAACGCTTCGGTGCTCATCTTGGCAAGCTGGCTCATGCCCTCCGTCGGCCATCTCAAAATAACCCATTTAGTCTTGCCTACCCGCAATTCGTGATGTACGGGGTGCGAATACAGCCTGCTGTATAAATTCATTTTATCTTCGGGAACGTCGGAAAGTTCCAAACTGTTGTTGCCCCCTCTTATTCCGATATACGCGTCCATTTGCGCCATACGGTAAGAGTCGTAATCCGCCATGGCGTTTGCAAGTTCTTCGCTCATTCCGTTAAGGAGCGCGCGCTTAACTCTGTTGTCGCCGAGTTCCACAAACGGAAATCCGCCCGCTTCGTAGACCTTTTTTAATATAGCGGTTACCATTTCCGTCGGCACTCCCGACGCTTCGATAAGTATCTTTTCGCCTTTCTTTAACGAGCACGAATAATTTACCAAAATATCCGCAAGCTTTTCTATTCTCGCATCTTTCATTTTCTATTTATCTCCTTATTTAATATTTAGTAATTCTCAATATCCTTTCCCTTATACTCTTTACTTCTTTAACTCTCAAAAAGGGGAAACGATTATTTTCACTTTTTGCCCTTGCGAGGTGCGGGTGCGTAAGCCCCGTAAGCTTATATAAGTATAACACTATTTTTTCCCCTTATGTCAAGAAAGACGGACTGTCTTTCTTCCTTGTGAGTCCGACTGAAACGGAAATAAATTTTATTAACACAAAGCGTTAGCGACTGTGTATAAAATTCCGCTTCACGAATGGTCGGGCGTTAGCATTCTATTATTTTAACGTAAAAATTTCTACTGCGCGGCGGGTCGAACTCCGCAAAATACACGTCCTGCCACCTGCCTAAAACCAGTTTTCCGTCGTCGACAATAAGCGTTTCGCTCGCTCCGAAGACGCTGCACTTGACGTGTCCGTCGGAATTGCCCTCGTCGTGACGGAACTCCTTAAACCGCGGGAAAACCTTGTCCATCGCAAGCATTACGTCGCGCTGAACGTCGTCGTCCGCATTCTCGTTAATGGTAATCGCCGCCGTAGTATGCGGACAGTAAACGAGACAAATTCCGTTTTTAACCCCGCTCTTTTCCACCGCTTCTTTAACGAAAGACGTAATATTATAAAATGCCTTTCTATCCGTTTTCAAATCGTATTTATACACTTTATTCTGCTCCGTGTTTAAATATTTAATTCGTTATAAGTATATATTAATGCTTAAAAAAAGTCAATGAAAAAAGCTTCGCTCGACCGATCGTGAATTATAAGATAAAGGGCTGTCGCATTAACGCCACAGCCCTTTCGTTTTAAATATCGTTATCAGTAAGCGAATTTTTCGGCAAAGTACGCGTCGAGATCGGATAATTTAATTCTTACCTGTTCCATACTGTCGCGGTCGCGAACGGTGACGGACTCGTCTTCGAGGGTGTCGAAATCGACGGTTACGCAATACGGCGTTCCGACCTCGTCCTGACGGCGGTAACGCTTACCGATGCTGCCCGTTTCGTCGTATGAGCACGCGTAATTCTTAGACAGCTTTCTGTAAATTTCGCTCGCCTTCTCTCCGAGTTTTTTCTGCAACGGCAATACGGCAATTTTAATAGGCGCAAGCGCGTTGTGCAAGTGCATGACCACGCGGGAATCGCCGCCGTCGAGTTCTTGCTCCTCGTAGGCGTTGCACAAAATGGCGAGAACCATTCTTTCCACGCCGAGCGACGGCTCGATAACGTAGGGAACGTATTTTTCGTTAGTCACGGGGTCGAGATACTCTAACAGTTTTCCGCTCGTCTTCATGTGCGCGTTGAGGTCGTAGTCGGTTCTGTCCGCTATGCCCCACAGTTCTCCCCAACCGAACGGGAACTTGTATTCGAAGTCGGTCGTTGCGTTTGAATAGAAGCAAAGTTCTTCGGGGTCGTGGTCGCGCAATTTCAATCTATCTTCTTTAATGCCTAAGCCGAGTAGCCAGTCCTTGCAAAACTGTTTCCAGTAAGCGAACCACTCCAGATCGGTGCCGGGCTTGCAGAAGAATTCAAGTTCCATTTGCTCGAACTCTCTCACGCGGAAGATAAAGTTACCGGGGGTTATCTCGTTACGGAAACTCTTGCCTATTTGCCCTATTCCGAAAGGAACGCGGGCGCGCATGCTTCTTTGAACGTTTACGAAATTGACGAATATACCCTGCGCGGTTTCGGGACGGAGATAGATTGCATTCACGCTGTCCTCGGTTACGCCCTGATAGGTTTTGAACATCAAATTGAACTGTCTTACGCCGGTAAAATTACTGTTGCCGCAAACGGGGCACTTGATTTTTTTATCGGCAATGAATTTTTCCATTTGCTCGTTCGTCCAACCGGTTATAGTCAAGTCGGGCTGGTGTTTTGCCGCGTAGTCCTCGATAAGTTGGTCGGCTCTGTGACGGGTTTTGCAGTCCTTGCAGTCCATAAGCGGGTCGGAAAATCCGCCGACGTGTCCGCTCGCTTCCCAAACTTTCGGGTTCATAAGAATGGAGCAGTCCAATCCGACGTTATATTCGCTCTCTTGCACGAATTTCTTCCACCAGGCGCGCTTAATGTTGTTTTTCAATTCCACGCCCAAAGGACCGTAATCCCAAGAGTTCGCAAGTCCGCCGTAAATTTCGCTTCCTCTGAAAATAAATCCGCGGTTCTTGCACAATGCGACAAGTTTATCCATAGTAAGTTCAGCCATTTTTACCTCGTT
>CAYVEU010000214.1:0-3342 GCA_964450015.1 uncultured Christensenella sp.
AGTCGCGTATATTTTCCATCCAGTTGAAATACGTCCTTTCGAAGCGTTGCGGCACGAATTTGGTCTCTCCGTTCCTTACCGCCTCTATCGCCGGCTTTGCCAGGTCTTCCATTTTCAAATACCACTGCTCGCACGCGCGCGGCTCGATAGCCGAATGGCAACGGTAACAAACGCCTACGTTGTGTTTATACGGCTCGATTTTTTCCATTAAGCCCATTTCCGTAAGGTCTTTTACGATAGCCTTTCGCGCTTCTTCGCGGGTAAGTCCTTGATATTTGCCTGCGTTCTCGTTCATAACGCCGCGGTCGTCGATAACGGTTATCATTTCCAAATTGTGGCGTTTGCCGACCTCGAAGTCGTTGGGGTCGTGGGCGGGAGTAATCTTAACCGCTCCCGTGCCGAAGCCCAGCTCGACGTATTCGTCGCTTATTACCGGTATTACCCTATCGGTAAGCGGCAAATTCATAGTCTTGCCGACAACGCTCTTGTACTTTTCGTCGTCGGGGTTGACCGCAACCGCGGTATCGCCCAAAATAGTCTCGGGACGAGTCGTAGCTACCACCATAAACCCGCTGCCGTCGGTATACGGATATTTAATGTGCCAAAGGTTACTGTCCTGCTCCTCGTATTCTATTTCCGCGTCGCTTATCGCCGTGCCGCAAGACGGACACCAGTGCGTCATACGGTTGCCGCGGTAAATGAGCCCCTTGTTATAAAGATTGACGAAAACCTCTCTGACCGCCTTATTGCAACGTTCGTCCATGGTAAACGCTTCTCTCGTCCAGTCGCAAGACGAACCGAGACGCTTTAACTGCTCGACGATTCTGCCGCCGTATTTCTCTTTCCACGCAAAAGCGCGTTTTAAAAACTCCTCTCTCCCGACGCCCTCTTTCGTCAAGCCCTCTTTTTGTATTTGCTCGACTATTTTCAGCTCGGTAGCTATGCTTGCATGGTCGCAACCGGGCAGCCACAGCGTTGCATACCCGTCCATTCGCTTATACCTTATTATAATGTCCTGCAAAGTATTGTTTAGCGCGTGTCCCATGTGGAGTTGTCCCGTTATATTGGGCGGTGGTATCACTATGGTAAACGGCTTCTTCGTCTTGTCGACTTTCGGCGTGAAATAACCCTTTTCACACCAACGCGCATACAGCTCTTTTTCAAACGAGCCGGGTTCGAAATTCTTATTCATATAACCTCTTTTTATTCTTGTACTTCCTGCTCTTTATTTTCTTCCGCAGTAACGTTTATATCGTTATTTTGTTCTTCTGCGTTTTCGGTATTTTCCGAAGCCGCGTTTTCCGTATCTTCGGTTGCTTCCTTTTGTTTGTTGAGTTTGATTTGCTGCGCGGTCCAAACGCCGTAGTTGATAGCCGCCGCCCAGTTGAGAACCAAACCGATTGTTATTATAATCCAGTCGATGCCGTATTCGCCCCAAAGTTTGGCGATGAACGGATGGAAAAAGCACGTAATCATACCTACGCTCAGGATTGCGCTGGCAACCTTGCCCAGCATATTGGCTTTGACGTCCACGTCGTTGACGACGAAACTTCCGACGACTACCATGCAAAGTTCCCTAAACACAAGGAAAATAACGAACGCCCAGTGGATGTAGCCGACTACGATAAGGGCTACTATACAGCCTATGTGCATCGCCTTGTCGGCAATCGGGTCTATAAGCTGTCCTATGTACGAGCCCTGATTGTATTTTCTCGCTATATATCCGTCGAAAACGTCGGTAGACGCCGCGAATATCATAACTCCCAGTCCGACGTAAACGAACCATTGCGGATGGCTGTTGTTGAGTCCGCCCAAAATGATAAGCGTCATATAGACGGGCACGCTCAACAGTCTGATAAGAGTCAACAGGTTGGGAACCGTCAACAGTTCTTTTTTTGTAATTTCAAGTCTTTTCATCTTTGCTCCTTCTTCGCAGCCGAATTATGCTACGATATTTATCTAGTATATTACTTATTTTCGTCCGTGTCAACTTCCCTAACTTCGGATGAGTGGACATAATCAAGTGCTTTACGACCCCGAATGAATGCGCTCTAAGCGTAAATCGGTTCTTACTTCTATTTTATCTTTATTGCTTTAATTTTTAAAAGCGGATATTTTGAGCAAAATTCGGGGACTTTTCCGAAGCCTCCACCTACTGTACATCAGTACAGCTACGGTTCGGTTTCGAAAAAAATCACCTAATTCTGTCCAATCCTAACTTCGGTGTCGGCAGCAAGTTTTTGCGAATTTTTATCCTTTTTGCGTTTTGCGACTACGACGACGGCAATTGCGACCGCGATAACTACCGGAATTATCATAAGCAACCACAAATAATTATCGTTATTCCCCGCAACGAACAGGTCTACCGTGCCGTAACTGTAACTTACGTAAACGTCGGTATAGCCGTTGCCATTAATAATTTTCGCCGCCGTGCGGACGTCGCCGCTCGTTTGAACGGCGGATACGTTCTTAAATTCTCGCGGTATCCTTATAATAAGCGGTTCGTTAAACTCCCTTTCGACCGTGTTTGCGCCGTCGGAAAGCGTCAAGGTAAGCGTGTAAATTGCGCTCGCGCTCTTTACTCCCGCTATCTTCATAGATTCTTTTCTATCCACGTCGTTTGGCGAAAATTTCGCAACGTTGACGGTGTAGTCCGCCTTATCGCCGTATTTTTGCCAAAGATTTGCCTTGCCCGAATTTATTATATCGACCTCGCCTAGATATTCTACGTTGAAAGTCCGTACCGAATAGTCCTTTTTGCCCTCTTTTCGCAGCTTCTCCACGTGCGCAAAATATCCCAAAACGTCGGTTATTTCCTTGCCCGCCGCTTCCAGTTCGTCGTCGCTTACGCCGTCCAGTTGCAAAAGTAATTCGTAGTTGGATTTAGCTTCGCGCAAAGCGTTTATCAAATTTTCGGAATATCCCGCCGCTTCCATATCGATAAGCGCGTTGTCCGCCGCCGTCGTTTTGCCGTCCTCTTTTGCCGACGTAAACGTAACGATAGGCACTCTCGCCGGATTGCCGACGTTATCGATTATATCCATATAATAAGTAGCCTGCCCGAGCTCCGTACGCATTTCGTAAGTCGTGCTCAATAATCCGCTTACCGTTTGCGACGCAGAGACCTCCGTCCATTGTCCGCTCGCCGAGCGCCTCAAAACTTTAAACGCTTTTAAGCCCGAATTTGCCGAAAGCCTATCGCCACGCGTATTTCCGTTTACCGTAACCTTAAAGACGTACGCGCCGCCGTCGAAATAGTAACTCGTATAATACGCCTCAGGCACGCTGTTGTCTATCGTTTTACAGTACAAAATTTCCGAATCGTACGCCTTTTGTCCGTCG
>CAYVEU010000215.1:0-3342 GCA_964450015.1 uncultured Christensenella sp.
ACAAAGATATAAATATTTCCGCAATGAAAATTGTGAAAAGCGGCGGCTTTCTGATAACCTGCTCCTGCTCGCACTATATGAGCGCTACACTGTTCGAGAAAATGCTTATAGAGGCGGCGAGAGAAAGCGGGCGCACCGTGCGTTACGTTGAAACAAAAACGCAGGCACCCGACCACCCCGCACTTTTATCTGCGGAAGAAACGCAGTATCTTAAATTTTTCGTGCTACAGGTTATATAATGCTAGTAAAATTAGAGTTAAACGATTTGAATAAGTACGCTGATTGGGCGTATAATATTGCGCTTGACAGAACGCGTTCGGCTTACCCCGCATATTCGGACGGAATTAAAACCAAAGAAAGTTTTATTGCTAACGCAAAGCGCGCGCTCGTCGAAAACGACGAGGAAGAAATTTTGCTGTACTGTACTGAAAACGAAGTGCGCGGTTGGATACATTACGAGGCGCTGAAAGAAGATAAGTATATAGGCTTTCATTCGTTCAATATTGAAAAAAACACTTACGGCGCATTGAAAGAATTTGAAGATTACTGCCGTGAGCGGTACAAAGGGTTTGATTTGTATGCGGGTTTCCCTACCGAAAATGAGAGCGCCGTTAATTATTTAAAAGAAAACGGATATGCTCTTTTGGAAAAATCGTATCCGCACGTTTTTCATTTTGACAATTTTAAACCTAAAACGGGCTGTGAAAATATTAAAAAAATCGAAAAACAAAATTACGCAGAGTTTGAAAAGTTGCACAGTCAAACCGACGGCGATATGTATTGGAACTGCGAGAGAATTTATGACGCTTTCGACATATGGCATATATTTATTTATGGTGACGACAACGTGAAAGCCGCGGTGTATTTTACGGGGCTGAACAATATACCAGAAATATTCGGAGTTGATTTCGATAATCAAAAATTCAACGGTGAAGTATTTAAAATGCTTATTGCCACGTGTTTAAATGAGCTTAACCGTTTGGGCGGAAAGCACCTTTACTATTTTGCCGAAGAAAGAGAAACGAAGATTTTATCTGAACTGGGTTTTGAAAATATAGGAATTTATAACTGCTTTATGAAGACGATATAAAAAAATCGCGGCGAATATCGCCGCGGTTTTGATTATATTGCCCAGTTGCCGTCTTTAAAGATCTGTACGCGCTTGCCGTCCTTGGTTACGCCGACGATTGACATATCGGCGCTGCCTATCATAAAGTCTACGTGAATCATAGATTCGTTTACGCCGAGCGCTTTGCATTCCTCGTTGGTGAGGTTTTCATAGCCTTCGATGCAGTCGTTAAAGCCTCTGCCGAGAGCCAAATGACAGCTTGCGTTTTCGTCGAAAAGCGTGTTATAGAACAAAATGCCCGTATTGTTTATGGGGCTGTCGTACGCGATAAGCGCGCACTCGCCGAGATATGAAGCGCCCTCGTCCATTGAAATCATTTTTTCGAGAACGTCCTGATTCTTTTCCGCATGAACTTCAACTACTTTACCCTTTTCAAAGCGCATCCAGAAATTTTCAATGAGCTTGCCCTGATATGAAAGAGGTTTCGTTGCAACTACTTTACCTTCCGCAATTCCGCGCACGGGGGAAGTGAAAACTTCCTCGCTGGGAATATTGGGGTTGAAATAAACGCGCTTTTTGCCGATGGTGTACTCGCCGCCGCCCGAGAATTTGCCGCGGGGGTTAAGTCCTACCGTAAAATCGGTTCCGTTTGCGCTTTTATATTCGAGCTTTTCAAACTTGCAGTCGTTTAAGAATTTGCAACGGCTTGCAAGGTTTTCGTTGTGCTCCTTCCAAGCTTCGATAGGGTTGCCGTCTACGCGCGAGGTGTATAAAATTGCGTCCCAAAGCATATCAACCGCTTTCTTATCGGAAACGCCTGGGAATACTTTTTTAGCCCATTCCTTGCCGGGAACTGCTGCGATACACCACTGTTCCTTATTTTCCACCTGGTCGATATACGGTTTCAATATAGGATAGCGCGCCATGCTTGCCTTTGCTATCTTTTCGTTGTCCGTGCCGCTCAGTCCGTCGGGGTCGTCGGAATCGAGCCAGATAAGACACGAAAGGTTGTCCACCTTGGACTGCCATTCCGCCTTTTCGATATCCGTCACCTGCGACAGAGTTTCAAGCGAGCGTTAATTGTAGTTGAGTTTGGCTATCGGCATATAGCTCCACTTTACGGTCACGCTTTCCGCACCGAGCTTGTAGCACTCCTCAACGACCATTGCAACGAATTCGGGCTGGTCGAGTCCGCACTGAATTATTACCTTCTGCCCCTTCTGTACGTTTATGCCGCTGCCCGCAATGAGCTGCGCGTATTTAATAAGTCTTGATTTTTCCATTATTCGTGAGCCTCCTTTACTATCTGATAAGCGACCGCTATAAGCTCCTCTTCGGTGGCGTTGGGGTTCTGACCTATGTACCAGGTCATATCGTCGACCTGTTCGTCGTTTTCCAGCACCATCATTACGGTTGCCATTGTCTGCTTACTGACCTTTTTTGCATACAGCGCAAACCCGAGCGCCTTTTGCTTTTGAGATAATTCGTAATTATCGCTCATAAATTATACCCCTTAGGTTTCTTTTATATAATTATTTTACCACTAAAATCCATTTCAGTAAAGAATATTTTAGCGACCTATCCTTAATTTTTAAACTGACAGTTTGACAACCAAACCTTTAAGTTGTAGTATATTATCATAAAATCGTTTATTGAGAGAGAACTAATGAAAAAGAAAAAGACATCAATGATTGTTACCATCTGCCTTGCGGTTGCCTTTGCAATTGCCGCCGTACTGTGCTTTGTAATTCCTATGTTTACACAGAAGAAAGACGCGCCCGTAGAAGTGACTCAAAAGATAAAAGTCGAGTACACATTGGCTAACGGCTTCCGCGCATACCATCTTTCGGGAAAGATACGCAACAAGTCGGATAAGCCCGTACAGTTCAAAAGCTACGGCGGGTTGAAAGTTTATTTCAGCGGTAGCAATGGCGTGGCAAACAATTGGGCGGACACAGTATATATCGCACTCGAACCCGATGAAGAATTCGATTTGTTGGAGGGCGGCTATTACTTCGATTCGAGCGGTGTTTCGGTTAGCAAAGTAACAATAGACATTGACGGCACTACATACTATCTTGTCGGCAACGCGGGCGGTCTTGTTCCTATATTGGGATTTGTATTTGCGATTTTGGCAGTAACTATGATTATCGTTACTGTTGCCGGTGCAAGACAGAATAAAACGGGCGCTATCCGCGCAGAAGCTTTATCGTCGGTCTGCAATCAGCTCGGAAACGACAGCGTAGTTATTTACGGCAGCGTTACCGACAAAA
>CAYVEU010000216.1:0-3291 GCA_964450015.1 uncultured Christensenella sp.
CGTCGGGGATCGCGTCGCTGGCAACGACGGTTACGCCTATATCCGCGTCAATGGGATCGGGGAAACTCTTTGCGACTTTCGTATCGATAGGAAGAAGCATTTTTACGCCCTTAGCCTCGGCTTTTGCCAAAAGCTCTTTTGCAAGATCGACTTTATCGAGTTCGCATAAACTGGTGCCTACTCCGTAGCCCTTAGCCTTGAAGAAAGTGTAAGCCATTGCGCCGCCTATAATAAGTTCGTCAACCTTTTCAATCAAATTGTTGATAACGCCTATCTTGTCGCTGACTTTTGCTCCGCCCAAAATTGCTACGAAAGGTCGGGTCGGGTTTTCGAGCGCGCCGCCCATTACGTCGAGTTCCTTTCCGATAAGGAAGCCCGCGACTGCGGTTTCGCAAAGCCCGTACTGAGCAATACCTGCGGTGGAAGCATGCGCTCTATGCGCCGTTCCGAAAGCGTCGTTGACGTATATCTCGCAAAATTCCGCAAGAGCCTTACAGAAATTCTCGTCGTTTTTGGTCTCTTCGGAATGAAAACGGAGGTTTTCCAAAACTACGACTTCACCGTCTTTCAAAGCCGCAACTTTCTTCTTTGCGTCTTCGCCTACGACGTCGGTCGCAAAAGTGACCTTGCCGCCCAAAATTTCGTTAAGTCTGTCGGCGACAGGTTTAAGAGAACACTTCTTTATGGTAAGCTCGGTCAATTCTTCCCTGCTCTTGCCCTCGTCCTCGGGCTTGATCTTCTTGATTTTCTTGCTGAAAATAGAATACGGTCTTCCGAGATGTGAGCAAAGTATGACTTTGGCGCCGTGCTCCATTAGATACTTGATAGTCGGCAACGCACCGTTTATACGGTTTTCGTCAGTGATAACTCCGCCTTTCATTGGAACGTTAAAGTCCACTCTTACCAAACACTTTTTGCCTTTGACGTCTACATCGCAAATAGTTTTCTTGTTCATATAAATTCTCCTTTAATAGTTTACAAACGCTTTTCGCACTTGCATCGTGTATATTATTAATTTGAACTTATTATACCATAATATATAATTCCGTCGCAATTATTTTTTTATTTTTTTTGAAAAATTTGCAAAAAAGTTATAAAAATAACCTAAATCAGTCTTTACGGCGCCCATTTTAATGTTTAATGCGCAATTTATCCTCGCGACAGCTTCATAAAAGCTCTGTTATGCGTACATTCGCGAGTCATAAAATCCGCTTCGAAACATTCTCCGTCGGAAATAATTTTAAATTTTTCGTCACCGACGACGGCGCAATCTCCGAAAAGCCCTATATACAACCCTTGCGTCAACCGCATATGGCTTTTATATGCGGCAAAAAAATTCTTATCCAAATTTTTGAGCGTATTGTGAAAAATCGCTTTTGCGCCCGCGTAAAAAAGATTATCGACGCCCGAAAACAAAACGTCGTTGTCGACGCAAACGCCCAATTGCATGCCGCAAAGTTTATAAGTCCGTAAGGCGTTGCCTTGCGTATACATATCGTTGGATATACTATCGCTGACTCCTATCAGTTCCGCATCCTTAATAACCAGCGTAGAGAGATAATTGTCCCCCTCTATATCCAGTTTGGAATGAAGCAAAATGCTCGCGCCCGAATATAGGCACACTTCCCTCGCCGCCCTTAACGCCGACGGTATGCCGACTGACGCGTTAAAACACATAGTACTATGATAATTTATCGTTATAATATCGGCTTTAGCTTTTCTCAGCTGTAAAATTTCCGCAGGAGTTTTCGTATTTTTAAAAATAATTTTCATACAAAGCCATTATACGTCATAGCTTAATATGATGTGCATTGCGATTGGGCATAGAGATATCGCGTCTCTTTACATCCATAAAACGCAGAATGCATATTTTCTTAGAATTGCTTTTGCACGATAAAGAGTCTTAGTTAAAAATTAAAAACGCTTTTTTCTTCTCACAAAGAACACCGTAACTATTACGCCGATTATAACGACTACAAAGCAAACGGCTATAATAACGCCTAAGGTTTGATTATAGCTAAGCCCCGTAGTTACGTTTTCCTTTAAAACGAAATAATACTCGTTGTCATATTCAACCATGACGAAATTGCCGTAATCGATTCCGTCTTGCACTATGCAAAGCCTCTCGCCGTCGTGAACGCTTACTTTGGCGGGATAGTTTTCCGAGTGGGTTTTGTAAAGCGCAACGCTGTTTCCCATTTTTTTTGTCGTGGCCTTTGCCAACAGCACATCGTAAGCGTCGTTTTTCAAGCTCGAATAAAGCGCGCCCTCCGCCGTTACGTAACCCTCGAACGAAGTGTATTTTACGGGTTGCCACGCTTTGCTATTAACGGTAATACGGTTGCCGTTTAATTCAACAAGCGCATTTTGGGGTATTTTTACCAATACTTCGGATGACAAATCGGGCTCTTTATACAGCAGCGTATCCTTTAAGATAGCTTTATACGTGCTCTGGGTATTCGGTGCGGCGGCACAAAGAAACAAAGCCGTCATCAAAACCGCTATAACCAATATAACCGCTTTCGCTCCTTTTTTCATTTGCCCTCCGACCACCGTCATTATATGTTATTATACTTCAATTCAAAACAAATATCAAGTTCAAACAAGGTATTTTCGTTTGAAAAGTTGAAAATAAAAATTATTTCGCTTTAAAACGGGACAATTATTTTAACCGTTTGTAAAATTAACGACCTCGCAATCTTTCGGATCGTAACTGAATACCTCGTTTTTTTGGTTTAGCGCGGTTCCGGTCATCGTAGCTATCAAGATATCGTACTGTAAAGTCCACTCTTGAACGGTATCCCACGTCATAAGGTATCCGTTGCTGTACAATGTCATATCTATATCCATTTTATTATACACAAGCGACTTCATATTTTTGCCGAGCACGTCGCCTATCGCCTTTGCCTCGTAATAAGTCGCGCTACCTTCATCGTTGTTTGAGCAATCCAAACTCATTTTGACGCGGTACTTATACATTTGTTCTTGTTCATCGTATTCTCTCTCAATGGACACGCTGTCCGCCAAAATAGTTTCTGGCGTTATGACGAAATTGCACTTTTCCCTTAATTCATCGTCCTTATAAGTGCGGAGTGCGGTAGCTTCTTCGGGCGCGTAATCGGTCGACCAAGTTATATTCTCTTCGCCGCTCTCCATCATTTTCAACTTACCTTTTTGCTTATAACTGTTTGTCCCGTCGGCGTATCCGCGGTCGGCAAACTGTATCAAAGCTTTAAGTATTGTGGCTAAGGTATCGTCGCTGACGTATAAAACGTAAATTGTGTTCGTATA
>CAYVEU010000217.1:0-3174 GCA_964450015.1 uncultured Christensenella sp.
AAATACGCGCCGTATAATTCCGTAGAATCGGTTTCCGCCTGCAAGCGTTCCAATAGTGCCGTCATTAAAGTTTCGATATTGTCCCAATTAGCCATATTACCGCCTTTTACCTTTAAAAAGTCGTTTAAGTCTTATTTCATCAAAACGATTTTTCAGTTCTTCCGTTTTATTCGACGTATTATTTTGTCTAAACAAATTAAATTCTCTTTCCATGTGAGAATGTTGTAGTTCTCGTTCATCGTTAGTTGGCATTATATCTGCATAAACAGCCAAATCGTCACCACCTACGGTATTCAACTTTCCTCGTTCACTGAAAACTGGTGACATACAGTCGGAAGCAAAACGCTTCGGATAAACTTTCTTCCATGCACGATACCATTTATATATTCTATTTTTGCTATCGTCAAGTCCATTTTTAACTTCAAGAGAAAGTACTTCCGTGCCGAAAAGATTATATATGCGTTCACAATAATTATCCATTTGGGAAACTATGCTATGTAAGATATACATAATCAAAGAATTATCCGAACGGTCATACCGATATTGCAAATAAAAATTCCGAAACTTTTTCGAAACCCAAGTGACAATTCCATCAAAAAGCCAAAAAGGAGAATACCACGGTAATACAGGCGAACATTCGGTTTTATCGTCTACCAATACTAAATCACCAAGTTCCACCGTTTTTGACCCCAAAGAACCGACGCGTTGCATATCTCCGACAACGCATCCAAAAACTTTATGCCTTAACAAAAAGATATGACGCGATATAGTAAGAGTTACATTCGATAAATCATTTTTTTGATTACATTCTTCTGCGCTTTTCTTTATATCTTGCAATTCGGGCGAATTTTTAAATTCTTTATCTATCTCCGTTATTACGTACACACCCCAGCCGAACGCATATTGATTAGGATTATTTTTAAGCATTATTTTCCCTAAACGCAGCATATCGAAATCAAGAATATGGGAAAACCGCGAGAACTTATCAATCAATTTGCTATCACGCTTAAAAAAGTCGGTATTACGCAAAGGAAAGTTACCGATATAATCTTCAATTATATCCGATCGTATCGGATAATTAGAAATGATATAACTTGTTTGACGTACATAAATAACATAAGCGCAAGTATAATCATTTATTTCTTGCCAAATATTTGTCAACGTTAATTTATCATCGAACGAAACGCCGTAACGTTCATAATCATAATCGAATATTCTTTCCCTATTAGGCGATTTTTTCCAGCGTGCTAATTTCTTATCCACCCAACGCCAACAAGACCACTTGTCGTATATTACGTGGAATCTAATTGCTCTGCGAATTTCATTTTCAAGATTTATCCAAGGGAAATACGGAAAATGCATATCAATATCAAGCATTATTTCCAGCGCATCGTCAATCATCTGAACTTCATAAGATAAAGCCATTTCGGTAGCAAGCGAAGTCTTTCCTGCACCGACATAACCGTATATTTGCTTTATTATACCCAAAGAATTTAATACCCCGCGATTTTTGCGTTCATTATGATTGAGATTATCATACCCTTTACGGATAGCTAACTTATATATGACACAATAAGCAAAAACAACCCAAACGGGTATTGGAACAAATTTTATCATGACCGACAAATCAAGCAAAAGCTTATATATTTGCGTGTATAGACTTAGTACGTCAAAAGATACGCAAAAGTAATAGTAATACGCAACAAGCTCTATAACTATTGTAAACGCATTAAAAGATAAAAGCCATATAAACGCCCATATCTCCCAATAAGAAATTCCCTTAGGCTCTTGCGGAACGTCGCCGGGTTTAAGCTTTTTTGCAGGGAAATATAACTTATAATCCTTAACGAAATTTATAAATTCTATCAACCATGCCTTCGCCGGACGGTACGTCTTATCGGATAACTTCTTAAAAGCAATTAAAGGCTTAGTATCTTGATTATAGCGGTTATTTTGTTTGCCTAAAATATGTTTTATCACAAAGAATAAAATTACAACCAGCGGCGTAAACAGCGTTATAATATAGGCAAATACAAGCGCGCCGGTGCGCATGCTAAATATATAATTGAATACGTTTTGTCCGTTTGCCCAAGCTTGCCAATATTCAGTAAACTTGAGCTTAAATTCTTCCCACGTTGCGGGGAAGCTGCCGGAAAGCGTAAACGGCATTTTCGATTTTGAAATTACCGACGGAACGATCGCACCGGAGAACCCCAAAAGCTCCGCAAAAAAATTAGCAATACTCAAACCAAAATCACGGAACGCTTCACCCAGACGCGGAATAGCATGAGGAAACACAAATGCCGAAACAAGCGCAAAGCCTATCGTTATCGCAATACAGATATAATGACGATAGTCTACGTCCTTAAAAAACGCTTTTAAATCTTGACGGATATTTTTTCTCATATCAATTTCCCCACGTAGACAAAGTAACCGACTAAAAAAACGGCTAGAAACGTTAATATCAGAAACAATACACTTTTTGCAATTTTATTCATTTTAACCTCTACGCTTGACATAAGCATTTATAAAACTTATAATAGTTACTATAAGTAGCACGGACGGAAGTCCCAATGCGAGAGCTAATGACTCTTGTGGGTGCTACTTCTTTTTATATATCCAAGGCAATTTCTTACCGAAGAACTTTTTATCATCATGACGAATACGCTTTCCTATATACATAGGATTTTTATCTTTTGGATTTGGATTAGGAAATACTTTTTCGTTGCGCCTTTTCCCGTCTTTTTCGCTATGCATAACCTTGCGATAATTGTATTCGTCAACAGTTCTTTCTCCGACGATTAATGCCGGATGATTAGCTTTTTTGTAATACCGAAAATGCGGATATTTTTCTTTAATTTGTTTTTTCTTATCCATAATTACCGCCTTTGTCTTTTTTTACTGCCAAACAGCCACCGAAACGGAGCGAACAGTATCCTAAATATAGCCTTAATAAATTTAAGTATCGGCGGACAAACAAAGCATAATATAACAATCAATAATACGCCACCAATAAGCACGCCGATTATTAATAGCCATTTTTGAACATCGTCCCATAAATCTTGAAACCACTTTTTCCACCATTCCTCGTTAATGCCGTATTTTTCCTCATTATCGGGAATACCGTCGCCGGTTTGGTAATTATCAACTACACCGAGGGTATACAAATTTCCT
>CAYVEU010000218.1:0-3172 GCA_964450015.1 uncultured Christensenella sp.
TCAAGCCCAAGGATGAATCCGTTTTGGAAACTACCATTTCCTACGAACAGCTCGCCGTGGATCTCACCGCCATTCTCGCGCAGACCGAAAAGAATAAGTACGTCAAACGCGCCCTCGACTTCGCGCTTTTGGAGGACTTCGACCACCTCTACCGCTACGCCGATTTGCTGGATATGGAACAAGGTATCCACGCGGAACGCCTCGTCGGAAGCTACACCGAAATAACCCCCGGTCGTCCTACGATAAGCCACCACCGCTACCCCTACGACGACGTAAAGCGCTATACCGACTTTAAAACCGCCGAACCCATTACGAAACTGAACGTTTCTATTATAACCGCCGCGGAACAGCAAACTATGAACTACTATATGAACCAAGCGGGCTTCTACACTTCCGACTTAGGCCGTCAGCTCTATCAGGAAATCGGCATGGTCGAGGAACAGCACGTCACGCAATACGGGTCTTTAATCGACGTCAACGAAAGCTGGCTCGAATGTTGGCTTAACCACGAATACACCGAGTGCTACCTCTACTACTCCTGCTTCAAGGACGAAACCGACCCCTTTGTCAAAAAGGTTTGGGAACAGCACCTCATTATGGAAATCGCCCATTTGCACAAGGCGGCGGAAATTCTCAAAGCGGTGGAAAACAAAGATTGGCAGCAGGTTATCCCCGACGGCAACTTCCCCGAACTTTTGAGCTTCGGACCGCAAAAGGAATATATCCGAAATATCTTGAAGAATACCGTAACGAATACCGCCACGATGGAAGACTACGTCACCATAAACGCGCTGAACGACGACAGCAAATTCTTTATGTACCAAAATATCGTAAACCGCGACGTCGACAACGTTGCAAGCCACGTCGTTATTGACCGCTATATCGAGGAAGCGGGACGCGACTACCGCTTTGAAGACAGCAAGAACCCCGTACCGGAATTGCAGGACAAAAAGCACGACAACACGACCTTAGGCAGAGTCAAAGAAAAAGTAAACGCATAAATTAAAGGAGGCAAATATATATGAAACTAATCGACAGTGAAACCTATGTAAACCTCGCCAAATCCTACGCAGGAGAATGCATGGCGAGAACCCGTTACGAATTCGTAGAATACGGCGCGCGCAATGAAGGCTATAAAAATATAGCCGACATTATCGACACCATCGCGTATCAAGAATTCAACCACGCCCGTATGCTCTACACCTTTATCCAAACGGCAAACGAAGGGACAATCGCCAATATCGAAATTTCCAGCGGCTTCCCCTTCAAAGAAAAGTGGAATCTCTTGGAGAACCTCAAATTAGCCGCAGAAGACGAACAAAGTGAAATCGGCGTCTACGAAGCTTACGCCAAAACAGCCGACAAAGAAGGCTTCAAGGATATAGCAGGACTTTTCCGCAACATGATACAAGTGGAGAACTGCCACAAAATGACTTTCTTACAACTCCACGACCAACTGAAAAACGGCACCCTCTACAAAAAGCCCACCGTCGTAAAATGGAAATGCGCCGACTGCGGCTACGAAATGGAAGGAAAAGAAGCCTTCAAAGAATGTCCCCTCTGCCAAGCGAAGCAAGGCTCGATTATGCTCAAAATCGAAGACGGAGCGTGCTAATTTAAAAATATTATTACAAATAACCGTAATAATTCAAAGGGCTATCGCAAAGTCGGCAGCCCTTTTTTGCGGTAAAACTGTCAAATACGCACTTAAATTACAATTCGCTGTTTATGGTAAAGACATTTTACGGTCTCTGTGGTATACTTTAACCGTAGCGGAGGGATATATGGATACTGTCAAGATTGGGAAATTCTTAGCCGAACTACGGCGGGAAAAATCCTTAACGCAAGAACAACTCGGAGAGGAAATCGGCGTGACGAATAAAACCGTTTCTCGGTGGGAAAACGGCAACTATATGCCGCCCGTTGAAATGTTGCTCATATTGAGTAAGTTTTACGGAATCAGCATAAACGAAATTCTTTCGGGTGAACGGCTTGAAGAAAAAGAATACAAGGAAAAAGCCGAAGCGCACATTGCCGAAGCTCTGAACAACAGCGTTTTCACTCTAAAAGAAAAAACGGCATTTTTTAAGAAAAAATGGCGTAAAGAGCATTGCTTTGAAATGATTTTGGAAATGCTTGCAATAATCGCAATAGTAATTCTCGGAGCAATTTTCTATGAAGAAATAATGATCATCGGCGGAATTGTCGGAATTGTTTGGTCATTTTGGACTAATAACCGTATGATGATTTATATAGAAAACCATGTCTATGAAGAGAGAAACGAAATTCCCGAAATGAAAAAAGACTCCAACATTCCCTCGTAATTACCCTAAACCGCCGCTGACAATGGACGAAATCGAGAACGGAGCATGCTAATTTAATTACAAATTATTTGTAATCATAAAATAATAATCCGCGTTTTCGAGTGGCGATTTGTTGCGGTTATTTGTATCCATGGATACTGATAAATATATTTTTTGTCGCTATGCGTCGTTAGTTGTCGTAAATCGCCGCGAGCGTTGCTTTTGCCAAGATATGCCCTTTCATTTTCTTGCAAAGGTCGTTGTAGAGAAAGCCGTTTTCGACGTCCAACATACAGTCCATTGCGTAGACGTGGACTTCGTAGAGGTGCGGTGCGTCGGGCGGAGCCATACCGCCGTAGCATGCGCAGTCTTCCGCAGGATGGTTTCTAAACCAGCTGTTTACGCCTTGCACGAAATCCGCGTGACGGCTTTCGTCCTCTTGCAATTCGTCGCGGGTTACGTTTGCCGCCGTCCAGTGGATATAGGAAAATCCGCACACGGGGAAAGCGTCTTTATCTTCCATTATGATAACGAAGCTCACCGTGCCCTCGGGCGCATTGATAAATTTAAGGTGCGGCGACACGACCGCCATATTAAAATAATTTTTCTCACCGCGTTTGCCGTGCTTATCGGCAAATTTCCCGTTCTTTACTCCGTTGCTTTCAACTAAAAATTCTTTCATTTTTTGCTCCTTTTCTTAGGCTTCGGTGCCGGCAGTTCGCTATTGAGCGTTTCAAAAAGTTCGATTAGATTGTCCTTATCCATATCGACTTTAAGCATTAGCTTTGCGCCTTCGTAGGGCAGCTCCAACGCGCCGTCCTTTAAAATTCTTTTCGACCCTTCCGTTACCTTAACCAAAAATCTGTTAT
>CAYVEU010000219.1:0-3113 GCA_964450015.1 uncultured Christensenella sp.
CAGTGGTACGAAATTTTAATAATAGTCGCTTGCATATTGATTGTATTCGGCGTAGTAATCGGAAGCGTTTTACGCAAGAAACGGAATAAAGGCAAAGGCGGTTGCGGGTGCGGCTGCTCCGAGTGTAGTGGCTGCTCCGAATACAAAAAAATTCTCGAAGCGGAAAAAGGTAAAAAATAACGTATGTGTTATCCCCCTTAAAAAAGAATACCCGCAAATGATTTTTTGCGGGTATTCTTTTAAGTAAAAAGTAATAGCGAATAGTGAAAAGTTGCGGATAATAAAGGAGAAAACAACTTTTAAATTCTTAATTATCCTTAACTGCCCGATAAGGTTGAACGCAACGCGTTCATTCTCTCCCGCAACGCGGGTTGCCCAATAGGGCAATTCTCTTATCGTGGACAGTGAAAAGTTGCGGATAAATAGGGGTGAAAGTATTTTACACCGAAATAAAAAAGTAATATAATCTTATAGGCAAATTTTATGGACTAATTAAAACGTTGGGAGTTTATTTTGGAGCGAGTAAAGGGAAATTCCGCGAAGATAGATATGCTGAACGGACCGCTGCTTAAAAAGATATTGACTTTCGCTTTTCCGCTTGCGGTAAGCGGAATTTTGCAGCAGCTTTTCAATTCCGCAGACGTTGCCGTAATAGGTTGGTTCGAGGACAGTTACGCGCAAGCCGCAGTCAATTCTAACGGCGCGCTTATAAACCTAATGATAAACTTATTCGTCGGACTTTCGGTAGGGGTTACGGTGGCTATTGCCGAGCATATCGGCAGGAACGATACCGACGATATTCACAGTATCGTTTTTACGGCGTTCGCGATAGCGCTTGTCAGCGGCTTGTTTTTACTGATAGTCGGGGTGACGGCGGCGGAGCCGATATTAAGGCTTATGAATACGCCCGAAACCGTTTTGCCCCTTGCGGCTAAGTATTTGAAGCTGTATTTTATAGGTATGCCGTTCGTTATGTTCTACAATTTCGGCGCGGCTATCTTGCGGAGCATAGGTGATACTCGCAGACCGCTTATCGTCCTCGTTGCGGCGGGCGTTATCAACGTGTTACTCAATTTGCTTTTCGTGGCGGCGTTAAAAATGAGCGTCGCGGGAGTGGCTGTGGCGACCGTCGTTTCCCAAGCCGTCAGCGCGGGAATGGTCGTGTTTTTCATAATGAGGGATAAAACGCTTAGAGTCAGGTTCGGCGTTTCGAAAATACGGGCGGTTTACTTGAAGAGAATATTCCGAATAGGGCTTCCCGCAGGGATTCAGAGCGCGGTATTTTCCCTTTCCAACGTGATTATCCAAACCGCGATAAACGGCTTCGGAGACAAGGCTATGGCGGGTAGCGGCGACGCCGTGTATTTCGAGTATTACGTTTATTATTTCGTCAGCGGGTTCTCGCAAGCGGCGGTCACTTTTATGGGGCAGAATTACGCGGCGGGCAAATACGATAGGTGCAAAAAGATATTTAAACTGTGTATTTTATCCGGTCTTGCGATTACCACGGTAATGAGTCTTACGTTTTCCTTGGGCGGCAAGCTCTTTTTAAGAATATACACGTCCGACGAGGAAGCGATAAAGTACGGGCTTATCAGAATGTGGTGCGTTTTATCGGGGGAGATGCTGCCGTCTACGTACGAAGTTCCGGGCGGGGCGTTGCGCGGGATAGGATACTCGCTTTTACCGGCGTGCATAACGGTTGTAGGCTCGTGCGTATTGAGAATAATTTGGGTTTATACGGTTTTTGCGGCGTTTCCCGACAGCTTCGTAATGCTAATGACAGTCTATCCGATATCGTGGGTAATAACCGGCGCGGCTATGCTTACGGCGTACTTCGTTATCGGCAAGAAAAAGTTTAAAACAAACGCAAATAAGGACGAAAGCGCCTTCTCCGACGGGCAGCCCGAAACGGAAACGGCGTAAAACCGACTTAAAGTCAATATTCCTTACAGGTAGCTTTTTTCTATTTTAAAAATTATTTCCGCTAAGGTCGACTTGCTTGACACGGGTCGTTATTGCGATATATAATATTTTATATTATTTTAATGCAATAAAGGCATTTTTGTCGAATTACGGCAGAGGGGGGAAAGTACAATGGCAATAGACGTCACGGAATTGGAAAAACAGGAATCGGGAGCATTTGCATACGGCAATGAGGAGATAGAAAAGCAGGTATATAAGTCTTACGACGGTTTCGGAACTTATATTTTCGTTTCCTATGCAAGAGAAGACCGCGCGATCGTCAATCGCATCATAAACGAATTAATGGCGCGCAAATACCGCGTTTGGTGGGACGAGGGAGTGAAAATCGGACGGTTGTACGCCGACGATTTGTACAATAAAGTCAAAAAAGCGCATACTCTTTTGGTATTTTTATCAGCTAGGTCGCTGGCGAGCAGGCACGTTTTAAACGAGGTCGGATTGGCGTTTGACAGCGACGAGCAAATTATACCCGTGTGGTTATGCGATCCGTTGCCTTTGCCCGGCGCGTTGGATTATTGGATAAGATTTACGCAACAGGCGCGAATAGTTTTGCCTAAAAACAGTAAAGATAAAGAGCAATTTGCCAAAGCAATCGACGATATAGTTTCGTTTTTGCCCGACGCGACGAAAGACGAGGCGATTATTTCCGACGGAGTTTTCGTTTCCAGCGCCGAAACGGTTCGCGACGCGGCTTTCAGCGAAGATATCCATACGATAGGCGACGGAGCGTTCAAAAACCGTACCAAACTCAGCAAACTTAATATTTCGCCGAATATCAGGAAGATAGGTTTGGAAACTTTCAGAGGGTGCAAGTCTTTGCACGATCTGTTCATACCGGGGACGGTCAAATACGTCGGCGACAGCGCGTTCCGCGACTGTATAAACGTAAAGAAGCTCGTTTTGGAAGCGAGCAAAGTCGGCGGCATGGAACTAGGCGAACGCGCGTTTGAGAATTGCTCGAATTTGAGCGACATCTTTTTACCTGACAATCTCAACGAAATATACAGCGGCGTTTTTAACTCCTGCCGCTCTTTGGAGCATATAGTAATTCCGAGTTCCGTTACCGTAATAGGCGACAACGCGTTCGGAAGCTGTACGGCGTTAAAGGAATTGAGTTTGCCGTCGGG
>CAYVEU010000220.1:0-3085 GCA_964450015.1 uncultured Christensenella sp.
GTTTTACCTATGAAAATCGGCAGAGAGTGTTAAACGCACCTTTATTTTTAACAAGGCTATTGTAAAGTAACATAACAAATAGAAAAAAATAGTTTAAAATATTGATTATTGGATAGCGGTATGATAATATAATAAAATGGTGGCACAGTATTCTAGTCAGGTGCGAAGCAGTTGAAGACGGGGTTAAAATACCGTCAAAGAGCATATCGATGAAGTTTCTTGTGCTGGCTTAGGTTGCCCAAACCTGGGCTGGTGCTGGGAGTTAAGATTTTTGGGCGTTCCGTAACGGCATACGGAAGCCGACCCAATTATCGTGGAGACCCATCTCGGCAGAAGTAATCACTCTTTTGCTGACTGGGATTAAACCTGCAATGCGGTAACAAATAGCTGTGTGCAGTGTAGCTTGCCTTGAGTGAAGTTGGTGGATTTGAGACCGGGAGAGAAATCGTTGGCCAATGAATTCTTTCTATTGCTTACTGAAACCAATCTTTGCAAAAGAGGATAAACTGTTTCAAATCTGTAAAGGAAATCTTCTAGACTGGTATAGGCTAAGGATTATAGTGTGTTCTAAGTGGCAATTCGGTCTGGCGTGGAGAGATCCCGTCACACGCGTTATAATAGGAAACTGCTCGTACGGCGACGGCGAGTGACGCGCGGGGAAATCCTACCGAACCTATGACGCAAGGTTTACTTAGCTTATGCCACCGTATTTTTTTAGGGGTTATATGGACAAAAAAACCGAAAGTGCAGTTGAGTCGAAAATTGTAGAGGAAGAAACTCAAAGCGACAAAAATAAATCGAAATCCGAAGACGAGTCCTCGAAGAAGACCAAAAAACCGCGCAAAAAGCTCTCCAAAGGAGCCGTTTGGACTATAAAAATTACGGTTATAACTCTATGTGTGGCGTTTGTCGTAAGTTTCATAACCGAAATTACGTCTTCGAAATCCAACGTTATAATTTCTATACTTTTGCTATGCATACTTATAATTATTGCGATAATATTCGACGCGATCGGCGTTGCGGCAACCAGTTGTGAACTTGCGCCATTGCTTTCGATGTCGGCACGGAAGGTATCCGGTGCGCAGGTCGCGGTTAAGCTTGTAAAAAATGCTGAAAAAGTTGCGAATATTTGCAACGACGTTGTCGGGGATATGGCGGGAATAGTAAGCGGAACTTGCGCGGCTGCGATAGTATTGAAATTTGCAGCAGACAATCCCAATATGTATTTATTCAATATTTTAATGACGTCGGTCGTTTCGGCTGTGACTGTCGGCGGTAAGGCGTTTTTTAAAACGATAGCCATAAAAAATTCCAAAGAACTTATCATGTTTGCCAGTAGAGTATTGGGGATTTTTTATCGCCCCAAAGCTAAAAAATGAGATTAGACCGATATTTAACCGTTATAAATTGCGAGTTGTCACGTACTCGTGCCGCCCATTTAATTGAATTGGGTAGGGTGAAAGTCAATGGCAAAACCGTATTGAAACAGGCGTACGAAGTTAAAGATAGTGACGAAGTAACGGTGGCAAGCGACTATGAAGCGTCTTTGGGTGGGCTGAAATTAAAATGCGCGTTCGAAAAATTCGGTTTAAACGTTCAAGACAGAATTTGTTTGGATGTTGGCGCCGCCAACGGCGGTTTTACAGATATTTTATTGCAAAATGGGGCGAAAACGGTCTATGCCTTGGACGTAGGCGAATGTGCGCTTCCCGAATTTTTAAAACAAGATGAGCGCGTCAAAATTATGGATAGGACGAATGCTCGTTACATAACCCAAGATGATTTTGAGTCAATACCGAATTTTGCCGTTATCGACGTAAGTTTTATATCGTTGACGTTGATAATCGGGAGTGTTGTCGACTGTTTAGCCGAAGATGGGGAAATCGTGGCGCTTATAAAACCGCAGTTTGAATGTGCCAAAAGAGATTTATCCAAAAGAGGGATAGTCCTTGACGAAAAACGAAGAAAAGCCGTAATCAACAAAATCGAAACGTATTGTCGGAGTTTGGATTTAACGGTAATGGGCGTTGTTTCGGCTCCGCATCCGTTTGAAAATAAAAATCAAGAGTATTTAATATATTTGAAAGTTTAAAATTATATTGCATAAAAATTCTTTTTATATTATAATTTTGTATATTATATTCAATGGAGTCGTTATGGCAAGGGGAAATAGACAAAGCGCAATCGCTCAAATAATCTCGGATATGGAAATAAGTACTCAAGGTGAGTTGGTTCGGGAATTGAATAAACTTGGGTACAACGTCACGCAGGCGACTGTAAGCCGTGATATTAACGAGATGGGATTGGTTAAAATTGCAGGCAAAAGCAAGAAATCGCGCTATGCGTTGCAAAGTGCCGACAATAAAATGGACAAACTTGCTACGTTGTTTAAGGAAAGCGTTATTTCTATCGACACTGCGATGAATATGATTGTAATAAAGACGTATACGGGTAGCGCAAATGCGGCTTGCACACTTTTAGATAATTTAAATCTGCCGCATATCGTAGGGACGCTTGCCGGTGACGATACCGTGCTCGTAATAATTAAAACAATAGAGGATGTTCATGAAATTTACCACATTTTGCGGGAGTTTATCGCATGATTTCTTACCTTAATATAAAAAATATTGCCTTAATAAGGGAGTTGTCGTTGGAGTTAAAAGACGGCTTGAATATATTAAGCGGCGAAACGGGCGCGGGTAAATCGATTATTATCGACTCGATCAATTTTGTTTTGGGTGACAGGGCTGACAGGAGTCTTATTAGATACGGCGAAAGAAGCGCGCGCGTCGAAGTCGTTTTCGAAAAAATAGTTAATTACGACGAAATTAAAGCGGAACTTGAAAGTTTCGGAATCGAATGTGACGACGCTACGGTAATAGTTACGCGTATGATGACCGATGATAGAAGCGAATGTCGCATTAACGGTCGGATAGTCACATTGAATACTTTGAGAAGCATTGTGTCGGGACTGGTGGATATTCATTCTCAAAACGAACACCAATCCTTGATGAAGCCGTCTAATCATATCGGTATTTTGGATGCGTTTGCGACCGATTCGGAAAAATTAAAGGCGGAATTTCGT
>CAYVEU010000221.1:0-1053 GCA_964450015.1 uncultured Christensenella sp.
CTTGGTAACTTGCGAGGTTGCTCCTCTCCCCCTTCCGCGATTTCGCGGTGGGGGACCCCCCTTTTTTTGGATTTTGCTAGCACAAAAGCGTTAGCGACTGCGTGCAAAATCCCGTTTCACGAATGGTCGGAAGCGATTATATTAGTTTTCCGTAAACTATCAAAGACGCCAGCGCGCAAAACGAGATTACCACTATTTGTCCGCCCAAATAGAAGATGAGCGAATGTCTCCCCGCAAAGGTAAACGGAATATTCCACACCCCGTCGAGGTCGGGCAGCAGCGAGCGCTTTTTTTCGTACAATAACCGAGTACACCCCGCGCCCAAAAAGAAAAATCCGATAAACGGAAACAACGGGAAATAGTCCGCCGTCCACCAGTTTTTGCAATAGAAAAATAAGCCCAAAATCTTAGAGTCCGTTTCGACCACTTCTCGCTCGGTACTTATCGATACGTTGAATTTTTTATGGATTATACAAAACGCTATTCCCAGCGCAAGGCAAAACGCGATATGAATTATCCTCTCGGCTTTTTTGTCGTAAGGGCGCTTCGCAAGCTTGGAATAGAGCGCGGTTATGCCTTTTACAATCAGCTCCGCGACAGAATACAGCAAAATGATGACCGCAAGACAGTGCAGCACCCCGAACATCGCGTAAACGTTCGCGTCGAACAGCGAATTTGCATAATACGTCACTATCGACACAAGAGCCGCCGCGCAGGCAAGCTTACAGCCGCGTAAAAAATTGTTTCTGGAAAAAGCCGTGCAAAGCCCCGCCGTAAAGAAGAAAATAAACACGAACGCAGGTCTCCACAGTTCCCGTACGTCGCTCGTCAAATACAGTTCGCCAATGGTATAGAGCCATTTCAAAAATCCCGAAGCGCCGTTTTCCCAAAAGGAAAAGACAGCCCGAAAATCCACCATTGCGTGGTCGATGACCACCAAAAGTATCGACAACCCGCGAAAAAAATCCAGTTCCCAAATGCGGCTCTTCTTCGTCTTCAATACGAATTACCTCGGTACTTGATACTGTCGAAAATAAGCTCCGTTCCGTCCAC